>NZ_JASCXP010000077.1:0-21632 GCF_030010695.1 Nocardia sp. CC201C | reverse complement strand
TGCGGGCGGGCGCGGCAATGCCCGGCCCTATTCGGAACGGCGCGCTCGCGGCTCAGTCGGTGAGCCGGATGCCCGGCAGCGCTACCTGGGCGGCGGTGCGCAGGTGTTCCGAGGCGCGCTGCCAGCGGCGGTGCGCGCGTTCGGTGCCCGGGTCCACGAAGCTGGAGACCAGGATGCCGCGCAGCGCGTCCATGGCCGTGTACACGAAATCGCGGGCGTCCTTGCGCTCCACCTCGTCCGGCACGTACCGGCTCAGCGCCATGAGCACCGCATTGTTGACGAACGGCTCCACCTTGCGCACCTCGGCCGCCAGCTCCGGATCGGTGCGCCCCGCCACCCACAGCTCCATGGCCGCGATGAACAGCGGCCCCTGATGCAATTCCCACAGCGATTCCAGCACCGTGGCAATGGGATCCGGCCCCGATTTGATCTTCCCGAGCTCCTGCATGGCCGCCTCGGTCCGCCGCTGCGCCAGATGGTTCACCGCCGCGACCACCAGATCGTTCTTGGACCCGAAGTGGTGCACCTGCGCACCCCGCGTCACCCCGGCCCGCTCCGCCACCCGCGGCGTGGTGGTCCCCGCGTACCCGTACTCGACGAGGCAGTCGATGGTGGCGTCGAGTAATCTCGTCCGCATCTCACTACTGCGCTGCTCCTGCGTGCGGCGCGGCGGCTTCGAGACTGCGGAGCTGGTCATTCCGACGATTCTACACTTACATGCAGATCTGTACGTAACTGACCGCCGCGCGATCCGCCTTCCGCGTCGCCAACAGCCCGGCGCGACGACCTGCGATGATCACGCCGGACCCACCACTCGAACCTGGTCCGCCCCGACCACCCGCGATCGGTCGACAGTTCCGTCATACGACACACCGGCGCGGCGGCGTCCCGTGCCAGGCTGTCGATCAGATCGACCAGCGGCTGCTCACCCGCGCTTCGGTGCGGCGGGCCAGCGCGACCGTCACCGCGAACAGCAGCACGCCCAGGGTCGCCAGCCCGGCTCCGACGGCGGCCGGGGCGGTGTAGCCGAGGCCGGCGGCGATCACCAGGCCGCCCAGCCAGGCGCCGGCGGCATTGGCGATATTGAGCGCGGCGTGGTTCAGGGCGGCGGCCAGGGTTTGGGCCTCGTGGGCCACGTCCATGAGGCGGGTCTGCAGGGCCGGGGCCAGGGCCGCGCCCGAGGCGCCGACCAGGAAGGCGCCGAGGCCCGCGGTGACGGGGTTGTGAGCGGCCGCGATGAAAGCGGCCAGGATGACCACCATGGACAGCAGGGCGGCGAAGACAGCACGGTTGACGCCCCGGTCGGTGAGGACGCCGCCGATGATATTGCCCGCGACCATGCCGAGGCCGAAGAGCATGAGCACGATGGGAACGAAGCCCAATCGCATGCCCGCCACGTCGGTGAGGGTGGTGGTGATGTAGGTGTAGACGGCGAACATGCCGCCGAAGCCGACCGCGCCGACCAGCAGCGTCAGCAACACCTGGGATTTGCCGAGTGCGCCGAGTTCGGTGCGCGGGTCGGTCATGCGAATGCCGGTGAGTTCCGGCACGAACCGCGCGATGGCGGCGACGGTGGCCACGCCGATCACGGCGACCACCACGTAGGCGTCCCGCCAGCCGAGGTGCTGGCCCATCCAGGTGGCGGCGGGAACGCCGACAACATTGGCGGCGCTCAAACCCAGCATAACCGCGGCAACCGCCTTGGCGCGCTGCCCCACCGGTGCGAGCGTGGCCGCCGCCAGGGAGGCCACGCCGAAATACGCCCCGTGCGGCAGACCGGAAACGAAGCGCGCCGCCACGAACGTCCCGAATGACGGCGCGAGCACCGACGCCGCATTGCCCAGCGTGAACGCCGCCATGAGCGCCATCAGCAAGCGCTTGCGCGGCACCCGCGCGCACAGTGCCGCGATCACCGGAGCGCCGACCACCACACCCAGCGCGTACGCCGACACCGCATGCCCCGCGGTGGGTTCGGACACCTTCATGCCCCACGCGATATCCGGCAGCAAACCCATGGTGACGAATTCCGTGGTACCGATACCGAATCCGCCCAGCGCCAGGGCGAGCATGGCGGGGATGTGCCAACCGCTCCCGCCGGGCACCGCGGGCTCATCTCCGCCGGCGGCGGACCGGGCGCGACCGTCCGTCGCTGCAACCCGGGTGTCTGGTGCCCCGGACGCTCGCGCACCCTGCGCGGCGGCCGTGCTCTCCTCGGTCGCGGTAGCGGGCGTCTCGGCGGCAATCCCGGGTTCGGTCACAGTCCATGGCAACACCGCCGCGAACCCGACCACCACCCGAGTATCGGGTGATCTCAGTCACGACCTGGCCGGAGTCATCATCCCGGCTCGAAATACTCTGCCCCGCAAAGCTTTCCACCTACCCCCCGCGGCCCCGCGGACAGCGTGATCCCACTCACGCGGATTCGCGCGGCATCGGCCAGTCGGTCGGGCTCGGACGGCAGCCGCGCGCCGGGTGAACCCGCCCGGAATCCGCTCCGGGTTCCGCCGCCGAGAACCCGGGCAGTCCGCAGCGGACCTGATAACTGGGGGCTCGCAGGCGCTGCTCCCCCCATGCATTGTCGAAACTCCGTGAACCGCAAGCATTCACGGGGAACATACCGCACTCGACCAGGAGGGATCATCGATGAAGAACATCGTGCGGATCGGCATCGCGACCGCGGCCGTGGCCGCGGCACTCACCGCGACGACCGGCGGCGCCATGGCGACGCCGCTGGAGCTGGAGCCGATGTCCACCGGCGACGCCCATTCGCCCGCGGCACCCATCGACGGCGCCGTCGGCACGGGCAGCAGTGACCTGCTCGCGGTGCCGTTCGCGTTGATCCACACCCTCAGCGGTCCCCCTTGCGGGAACCCGATGTTCTGCTGATCGCCGACAGCCGGGAACCACCGCGACGACCTGTTGCGGGGCTGAAAGCCACCGGTCCTGCGCGCCACAGCGCGGCAACAGTTCGGGCACCCGCTTCCCCTATCGGTGGGGGCAGGTGACCGGCATGTGTCGCGGCGATGGCTCCCGCCGGGACGGTGGGTCGGCCGCCATCGTTCGCCGCAGCGCGCTGTTCACGTGCGTCAGCGCAGCAGCGGTGCGACGACATCCGCCCGGTTCGTCCACACCAGGCCGGTGAACCCGTCCGGAATCCGCTCCAGCGATTCCGGCGTGTCGAATCCCTCGGAGAATCCGCCGTCCCCGGCGACCAGCACCACGCGGGCGTCGGTGGCGGCCATCCGCTCCACGAACCGGTCGGGCCAGCCCCACAGGAAGCGGGTGTAGCCCTCGGGAATGTGCAGCTGGGTATTGCGGCAGGTGGCGGGGGCGGTGCCGGTCCAGCCGACGGCCGCGTACGCGCCGAGGCACTCCAGCATGATCTGCTTGGACATCACCCGCACGGTGGGCAGCGCCGCCCGCAGGGCCGCGATCGGCTTGTCACCGCCGTACACGGTGAGCGCGCTGCGCCGTTCGGCCGGTTCGGCGGCCAACCGGGCGGCCAGGGCCTCACCCTCGGCCGGGTCATTGCTCTTGATGTGGATCAACAGCGACCGGGCGGGGAAGGCGGTCAGCACCGCCTCCAGGGTGGGCATGAGGCCGACGCCCTTACCTCGGAACGGATAGGTCTTGCCGCCGTCGGCGGTGTAGCCGTAGCCGATGTCGAGGCCGCGCAGTTCCGCCATGGTGTGGTCGCGGGTGGTGCCGGTGCCGTCGGTGCGGCAGTCCAGTTCCCAGTCGTGGAAGACGGCGAACTGGTCGTCGGCGGTCCAGTGCACGTCGAATTCGACCTGGTCGGCTCCGGCGTCGAAGGCGGCCCGCATGCCGGCGACAGTGTTCTCCAAATATCCGTGCTCGGGCGGGTGGATGCGCTCGGCGGTGCAGGTGTCGGCCTCGATCCCGTCCGGATCGAAGGTCTGGCCCAGACCGCGATGCGCGAGCACCAGCGGCCCGGCATCGGAATCGGCGGCGGCCGGAGCCGGATCGATGCAGCCGAATCCGGCGAGCAGCAGGGCGACCAGGAGTGTGGCCGCCCAGCGGCGCTGCCGTCGACGGGATCCGAGGGAACGCGAAAGGCGTTGTGTCGCAGACATCGTCCTGCATCCTGACATGTCCGCCGCGGTTCGGGTAGCCGCGTCCGGAAACAGTTCGGGCACCCGCTCCACCGGTGAGTGGGGGCAGGTGCCCGGCATGTGTCGCGGCGATGGCTCCGGCCGGGACGGTGGTCCCGGCCGCCATCGTTCGCCGCGGCGCGCTGTTCACGTGCGTCAGCGCTGTGCCCATCCGCGCAACGCGGAGGAGCGGGTCGGGCGTGGGTACGCCCGGGATTGCATCAGCGCAGTTCGCGCGCCAGGTTGGCGTCCAGCACACCGAGGAATTCCTCGGTGGTCAGGTAGCCCTGATCCCCGCCGACCAGCAGCGCGAGATCCTTGGTCATCTGGCCGTCCTCGACGGTCTTGATGACGACGTCCTCGAGGGCCTGGGCGAAGCCGATGACCTCGGGGGTGTTGTCCAGCTTGCCTCGGTGAGCCAGGCCGCGGGTCCACGCGAAGATCGAGGCGATCGGGTTGGTGGAGGTGGGCTTGCCCTGCTGGTGCTGGCGGTAGTGCCGGGTGACGGTGCCGTGCGCGGCCTCCGCCTCACAGGTCTTGCCGTCCGGGGTGAGCAGCACGGAGGTCATCAGACCCAGCGAGCCGAAGCCCTGCGCCACGGTGTCGGACTGCACGTCGCCGTCGTAGTTCTTGCAGGCCCAGACGTAGCCGCCCTCCCACTTGAGCGCGGAGGCGACCATATCGTCGATGAGGCGGTGCTCGTAGGTGAGACCGGCCGCGTCGAACTCCTCCTTGAACTCGGTCTCGTACACCTCCTGGAAGGTGTCTTTGAACATGCCGTCGTACGCCTTGAGGATGGTGTTCTTGGTCGACATGTACACCGGGTAGTTCTGCTGCAGGCCGTAGTTGAGCGAGGCCCGCGCGAAGTCCCGGATGGACTCCTGGAAGTTGTACATGCCCATGATGACGCCGCCGTCCTCCGGCATCTTCACGACCTCGTGGACGATCGGCTCGGAGCCGTCCTCCGGGGTGAAGGTGAGGGTGACGGTGCCCGCCTGGTGCACCTTGAAATCGGTGGCGCGGTACTGGTCGCCGAAGGCGTGGCGGCCGATGATGATCGGCTTGGTCCAGCCCGGAACCAGACGCGGGACGTTGGAGATGATGATCGGCGCGCGGAAGATGGTACCGCCGAGGATGTTGCGGATGGTGCCGTTGGGCGACCGCCACATCTTCTTGAGGCCGAACTCCTTGACGCGGGCCTCGTCGGGGGTGATCGTCGCGCACTTGACGCCGACGCCGTGCTTCTTGATGGCGTTGGCCGCGTCGATCGTGACCTGATCGTCGGTCTTGTCGCGGTACTCGATGCCGAGGTCGTAGTACTCGAGGTTCACATCGAGATACGGATTGATCAGCTTGTCTTTGATGAACTGCCAGATAATCCGGGTCATCTCATCGCCGTCGAGCTCGACGACGGTGCCTTCAACCTTGATCTTGGACATGGATCTTCGTGTCCTCCTAGGAAGGTGGTGCTCCCATTGCACGGCCGGTGAGCACCGCTTGTAGCGGACCCCAGCTGTTCAACAGACAACGTATACGCATGGCGCGCGGCACGGGGCCTGTGGTGCCAGGTCCACGTACGCTGTGGCGTCAAGCAAGACAAGCGTACTGCTGCTATGAACCTCACCGCGCAGGTAGCCCCCGCTGTGCGGGACCAGCGGAGGCTACTCGCAAGTAGGAAACACCCGGCCTCAGCGTCGAGGATACGAGGATCAGACGCCGACGTGAACCGGCTTCTCACCGCCCTCGAGCAGGTTCTCCGGCTTGTCGCGGATCATCAGGGCGATGATGGGCAGGGCGATGAGGAAGAAGCCCGCGCCGATGTAGAACGCCACGTCGTAGCTGTGGATCGCCGCCCGCGCCATCACATTGTCGATGGTCGGATTGTCGGTCACATACCGCTCGGCGACCTGGACCGAGATGGTGGTCAGCAGCGCCGTGCCGATGGAGCCGCCGACCTGTTGCGCGGCATTGAGCAGCGCGCTGGCCACCCCGGAATCGGCCTCGTCGACCTGATGCAGCGCGGTGGTCTGCATGGCCACGAAGACACCGCCCATACCGAGCGCGATGAGCGTCATGGCGGGCAGTACCGACGCCGCGTAACCGTCACCGAAATCGAGCTGGGCCAGATAGAGCAGTCCCAGCATGCCCAGCGCGGTCCCGGCCAGCAGCACCGGACGCGGGCCCAGCTTCGGCAGCACCGCGCTGGCGACACCCGCCGACACCACGATGCCGATGGGGAACGGCAGGAAGGCGACACCGGCCTTCAGCGCCGAGTATCCGAGGGTTATCTGCAGGTAGTAGCTGAGGTTCAGGAACATGGCGAACATGGCGATCGGGATCAGCAGCGCCACCAGGAACGAACCGCCCCGATTGATCTCCCCGGGGATGCGCAGCGGCAGCAGCGGATTCGCGGACCGGTGTTCGATGAGCACGAAGGCGATCAGCAGGGCCACGCCCGCGGCCAGCAGCCCGAGGGTGGAGGCCGCGCCCCAGCCGTTCTCGGCCGCCCGGGTGAAGCCGTAGACGATGGCGATCAGCCCGAGGGTGCCGGTCACCGCGCCGGGCAGGTCGTATCCGCCGGTGCGCGGAGCGGGCTCATCCTTGATGACGAAGGCGTAGGCCCCGACCAGCGCCAACAGCGCGACGGGGGTGTTGACCAACAGGCACCAGCGCCAGTCGGCGTACTCGGTGAGCGCGCCGCCCGCGATCAGCCCGATGGCCGCGCCGCCCGCCGAGACGCCCGCGAAGACGCCGAACGCCTTGGCGCGTTCGTTCACCTCGGTGAAGGTGATCGACACCAGGGACAGTGCCGCGGGCGCCAGCAGCGCCGCGAACGCGCCCTGTAGGCCGCGCCCGGCGAACAGCTGCCCGGCGTTCTGCGCGAGTCCGGCCAGCGCGGAGGCGGCGGCGAAGCCGACCAGGCCGATCAGGAAGATGCGGCGGCGGCCGAGGTAGTCGGCGAGGCGGCCGCCGAGCAGCAGCAGGCCGCCGAAGATGAGGGTGTAGGCCGTCAGCATCCACTGCTTGTCGGCCTCGCTGATGTGCAGATCCTGCTGCGCGAAGGGCAGCGAGATCGTGACGATGGTGGCGTCCAGCACCACCATGAGCTGCGCCAGGGCGAGTACGCCCAGGGCCAGCCAGCGCTTGGAAGCGCTTGTCTCTCTGGATATTTCGTCGGGTTCGCGAGTCGCTGTCGCAGTGGTCACGTGGTTCTCCTCAGGGCATTCCGAACGACCGGAACCATACTGGCACCCACCGACAAATGACGTCAAGCGAAAAATGTCGCAGTCAGACAGATGGCTGTTAATGACACAATTCGGTCCGATAGCGATAGACTGAGGCAATGTCCGAGTCGTCAACGCCTGCCGATCTCCTGGAACACCGCCGCCCGGGACTGCGCGAACGCAAGAAGCAGCAGACCCGCGAGCGCATCATCGATGTGGCACTCGAGCTGTGCGACGCCCAGGGCTTCGACGCCACCACCGTCGAACAGATCGCCGACGCGGCCGACGTCTCACCGCGCACCGTGAACCGGTACTTCGAGAGCAAGGAAGAGATCGTCATCGCACCCATCGAGGCATGGGGGCAGGCGTTGGCCGAGTATCTGCGGGCGCAACCACCGCACGACAACGAGCTGCAGGCCATGCTCGACGGCTTCCTCGCGCTCACCGACCGCATCATCGAGGCCGACGAGCCCGTGCCGTTCCGCTGGTTCCAGCAGATGCAGAACATCATCCGCGGCAGCGCCGCGGTACGCGCCCGCAGCCTCGACGCGGGCGAGCACAAGACCCAGCAGATGGGCGAGGTGCTCGCCGAGCGCATGGGCCTGCCCGCCGACAGCCTGCCGGTGCGGTTGCTGCTGGGCACCTGGCACACCATCATGCGGGTCGGTAGCGAGGTCCAGGCCGTCGACGGAAACTGCGCCACCTCCGCCCGCGGCATGGCCGACGCCGTGGTCACGGCCTATCGCGAATTCCTGCGTATCTGCGGAAACGTCTGTGTGTCCAGCCCCACTGCGGACTCCGACCCCTCCGCCCGCTAGAATCTCGCATCAGGTCAAGAGCATCAGCGTCAAGCCCCGGCTTGCTGATCGGCAACCCTCCAGCTGCGGTGGGGTGCTCCGGGTGAGGACCGGGCGCTCGAAGGCCGAGCGCAAGCGCACTGTAGGAGGTCTACCGAAATGTGTTGTTGTCGAAGCCCATTCGCCTTCCGATAACGTCAGACTTCCCGCCATTCGGCGACTTTCTTGGAGCAGGACATGAGTGACTCGACCGCGCCCATCGAACCGGCCAACTGGTCTTTCGAGACCAAACAGGTGCACGCCGGACAGGCTCCCGACGCCACCACCGGGGCCCGCGCGCTGCCGATCTATCAGACCACCTCGTACGCCTTCCGCGACACCGAGCACGCCGCCGCGCTGTTCGGACTGGCCGAGCCGGGCAATATCTACACCCGGATCATGAACCCCACCCAGGATGTGGTGGAGCAGCGCATCGCCGCCCTGGAGGGCGGCGTCGCGGCGCTGCTGCTGGCGTCCGGACAGGCCGCCGAAACCTTCGCCATCCTCAATCTGGCCGCCGCCGGGGATCACATCGTCGCCAGCCCGCACCTCTACGGCGGCACCTACAACCTCTTCCGCTACTCGCTGCCCAAGCTGGGCATCGAGGTCAGCTTCGTCGACGATCCCGACGACCTGGAGCAGTGGCGGGCGGCGGTGCGACCCAACACCAAGGCGTTCTACGGCGAGACCGTGGCCAACCCCAGCAGCGCGCTGCTGGACATCCCGGGCATCGCTGAGATCGCCCACGCCGCCGGGGTGCCGCTCATCGTGGACAACACCGTGGCGACGCCGTACCTGATCCAGCCGCTGCGCCACGGGGCCGACATCGTGGTGCATTCGGCCACCAAATACCTTGGCGGACATGGCTCCGCGGTCGCGGGCGTGATCGTCGACGGCGGCGGATTCGACTGGACCGGGCGCGACGAATCCGGCGCGGCGCGGTTCCCGGGCTTCACCACCCCCGATCCGAGCTACCACGGCGTGGTGTACGCGGATCTGGGTGCGCCCGCCTTCGCGCTCAAGGCGCGGGTGCAGCTGCTGCGCGACCTCGGCTCGGCCGTCTCGCCGTTCAACGCCTTCCTCATCGCCCAGGGCATCGAGACGCTGAGCCTGCGGGTGGAGCGGCACGTGGCCAACGCGCAGGCGGTCGCGGAGTTCCTGGCCCAGCGGCCGGAGGTGCTGTCGGTGTCCTACGCCGGGCTGCCGTCCTCGCCCTGGCATGAGCGTGGCAAACAGCTGGCACCGAAGGGTGTGGGCGCGATCGTGTCCTTCGAGCTCGCCGGCGGCGTCGATGCGGGCAAGAAGTTCGTGGACGCGCTGGAGCTGCACAGCCATGTCGCTAACATCGGGGATGTGCGTTCCCTCGTCATCCATCCGGCCTCCACCACGCATTCGCAATTGACGCCGGAAGAGCAGCTGGCCTCCGGCGTCACGCCGGGGCTGGTGCGGTTGGCCGTGGGTATCGAGGGTATCGACGACATCCTGGCCGACCTCACGGCCGGACTGACGGCGGCGGCACGTTGACCGTGAACATCGAATCGAGCACGTCCCGGGAGACGGTGGAGGCGCTGCTTCCACCGTCCGACGGGACGCTCGGCAGCATTGCCATCGGGGACGTCGAACTCGAGAACGGGGCGGTCGTCACCGACGTGACGCTGGCCGTACAACGCTGGGGCGAACTCTCGGCGAATCTGGACAACGTGGTGCTGGTCGAGCATGCGCTGACCGGTGACTCCCATGTGGTCGGGTCGGCGGGTTCACCGCCCGGCTGGTGGGAGGGCACCGTCGGACCCGGTGCGCCCATCGACACCCGGGAGTGGTGTGTCATCGCCACCAATGTGCTCGGCGGCTGTCAGGGCTCGACCGGACCCGCCTCCCTGACCTCCGACGGAAAGCCTTGGGGCTCACGATTTCCCGATATCTCCATCCGTGATCAGGTGACCGCCGAGGTGCGGCTGTTCGATCTGCTCGGGATCGAACGGCTGGCCGCGGTGGTCGGCGGCTCCATGGGCGGCATGCGAGTGCTGGAATGGATGATCGGCCATCCCGACCGCGTCGGCTCCGCCCTGGTGCTGGCCGTCGGCCCGCGCGCCACCGCCGACCAGATCGGCACCCAGACCACCCAGATCGCAGCCATCACCGCCGATCCGGACTGGCAGGGCGGCGACTACCACGGCACCGGGCGCGCGCCCATGACCGGCATGCGCATCGCCCGCCGTATCGCGCACCTGAGCTACCGCACCGAATTCGAACTCGACCACCGCTTCGAGAACCACGCCCAGGGTGACGAAAACCCTTGGGACGGTGGCCGTTACGCGGTGCAGAGCTACCTGGAATACCAGGCCGACAAGCTCGTCTCCCGCTTCGACCCCGGCACCTACATCCTGCTCACCGAGGCCATGAACCGGCACGACGTGGGCCGCGGCCGCGGCGGTATCGCCGCCGCCCTGAGCTCCACCCCGGTCCCCTGCATCGTCGGCGGCGTCGACTCCGACCGCCTGTACCCGCTGCGCACCCAACAGGAACTCGCCGACCTCCTCCCCGGCTGCAAGGGCCTGGAAATCGTCCGCTCCCGCGACGGCCACGACGGCTTCCTCACCGAAACCGAGGCGGTCGGCAAACTCCTCACCGACACCATGGACCTGGCCCGCGCCGCCCGCGACAACCACTGACCGTAGCGGCGGCACCCGGCCGCCCGCACCACACGCGACAACCACGGACGGCCGCGCTACGGCAGCCCGGCGGTCATACGCGGATCTCCGCCCGATCTAGGTGATGCCGAGCGGGTTGACCGTGGCGGCCAGCACGATGATGGCCGAGCCCAGCGCGGCCAGGGCGATCACGTCGAACCATTTGCCGCGCACCGCGAGCAAGCCGACCTGTTCGGTGGGCAGCAGCATGCGGAAGGCGGCGGCCAGCAGGGCCGCGCCGCCGATGAACACGGCACCGCGTCGCCACCGGTCCCAGGCCAGGAAGACGACCGCCACCACCAGCACCGCGGCCACCAGGATGAGCGGCAGATGGGTGCGGATGGATGCGCCGATGCGGCTGCTGCGGCTCTCGGGGGCGGCGTGGGCACTCACGCGCCGCAGTCTAGCGGCGGGGCGGTTTCCACCGATACGGCCCGGTCGAATCCACCCGGCACCGCCACACCGGTCGGCAACCCCACACCACCCGGCAACGCCACACCGATCGGCAACCCCACACCACCCAGCAACGCCACACCGATCGGCAACCCCACACCACCCAGCAACGCCACACCGGTCGAGCGACCCCACACGCCCCTGCAACGCCACATGGCCCGGCAACGGCCGCGCCGCCGGTCCGGCACAGCGGCGTGACCCCCGTCTGGTTGACTGGCGGGGTGTTCCATCTGGTGTTCTACGAGCCCCGCATCCCGCCGAATACCGGCAACGCCATCCGGCTGGCCGCCGGGACCGGATGCCGACTACACCTGATCGAACCGCTCGGCTTCGATCTATCCGAGCCCAAGCTGCGGCGGGCCGGATTGGACTACCACGACCTCGCCTCGGTCACCGTGCACAAGGATCTGGCCGCCGCCTGGGACGCCATCCGCCCCGAACGCGTCTTCGCCTTCACCGCCCAGGCCACCACGCACAGCACCGCCGTCGCCTACCGCGAGCACGACACCCTGCTCTTCGGCCCCGAACCCACCGGCCTGCCCGCCGAGGTCCTCGCCGACCCGCACGTCACCACCCAGGTGCGCATCCCCATGCTCCCGGGCCGCCGCTCCATGAACCTCTCCAATGCCGCCGCCGTCGCCGTCTACGAAGCCTGGCGGCAACTGGGCTTCCCGGGCGCGGTGTAGTGACAGACGCGCGCCCACACGGTCTACTGGCACTGACAGCACCTGACATCGCGGACGAAACCGTCTGCTTCTCGTGAATCCGGGAGGCCGTGGACATGCCGAAATATCCTGAGGACATGTCCGTCCCCCACCTCGAGCGGCCCGATATCCCCGAGTACATGACGTGGGAGGAGCTCGAGCGGCTACCGGAGGAGATCGCCGAGCAGATCGAACTGTGGGACGGGCGGGTGATGTGGATGCGACGTGGCCCGGCCGAGCATCAGACGTTCACGCGTCGACTGACGAACTCGATCGAACGGTGCGCCCGCTCCTCCATTTCGGCCACCCCTGGGAAGTGCTGGCGTGTCAACCTCGAGACGAACGTCTTCTTCGGCACCAGCGGAAAGTCCGACTTCGTGACACCGGACTTCCTGATCCACCGCTGCCTCGAAACCCCGTACCAGGATGTCCGTGCCGCCGATGTCCACCTCGTCGGCGAAGTGCTGTCTCCCGGCAACACCGCATCCGATATCGAGGCGAAGAAGGCACGCTACGCGCGGGCCGGTATTCCGCTGTACTGGGAGGTGACGCTCGCCCGCGAGGCCAGCGCCATCGAGAAGGTGCGCGCCTTCGCGCTGCAAACCGAACCCGGCCAGCTGGTCCCGGCGGGCGTGCACCTGCTGCATGCCGCCAACTACCTCATGGCCGGCGAGTGGACCGCGGCCGATACCGACGGCATCGAGTTCGACTTCCCCTTCCCGCTGCGCATTCCGTGGGAAGAGCTCGCGTTCTGAACCCGATCGCCCCCGACCGCACTCCGGTCGTGGCGGGATAGGCCCGGGCACGCGTCAGTCGTCGATATCGAAGCGTTTGAAGCGGGAGGTCGCGCCCGCGGTGAGGCGGACGGCGGATTTGGGCACGCCGTAGTGGGCAGCGAGGAGTTCGCAGGCGGCCCTGTTGGCCTTGCCCTCCACGGCGGGGGCGCGGACGTAGAGCTGGAGGGTGCCGTCGGGGAGCGCTTCCACCAGCGGCCCCTTCCTGCTGTTCGGTTTGATCGTCGCGCGGACCACGGTCGGCACTGGGACTCCCTTCGACGCGCCCCATTCTCCCGCGAGCACTCCCGCACCGAACCCGGACCGCTCCGGCGGGTGGCTCTCGCGGGTGCCGCACCGGCGGCCGGGCGCGACTGGCGATCGAACGGTCAGCGTTGCGGAGTCAGCGTGATGGAGCCGACCACCACGCCGTCCACGGACGTGGGGGAACGGTCCGCTGCGACTCCAGTGGCCATCGCGGCGTGAGCAGTAGCGTCGGCGCTCAGCGGAAGTCGCGGGACTTCGCCTCGATGCGCAGGTCCATGCGTTGCAGGTGGTCGGCGACCACCGTGATCGCTCCCTCGGCGTTCTGTACGCGTCCGCGGATCAGCAGGGCGGGCGCGCTCTGGGCGAGGCGGCGGTAGCGGGTCCAGAGGCCGACGGAGCAGACCACGTTCACCATGCCGGTCTCGTCCTCCAGGTTGAGGAAGGTGACGCCGCCCGCCGTGGCGGGGCGCTGCCGGTGCGTGACCGCGCCGCCCACCAGCACCCGCGTGCCGTCGCGAATATCGGCGAGGTGGGCGGCGGGCACCACCCCCAGCGCATCGAGTCGCGGGCGCAGGAACTCGGTGGGATAGCTGCCGGGTGAGACGCCGGTGGCCCAGACGTCGGCGGCGGCCAACTCCAGCTCGCTCATACCGGGCAGGGCGGGTGCGGCGGTGGCCGCACCGGTGCCAGGGAGCCGGTCGGGGCGTTCCCCCGCCGCGGCCCCGGCGGCCCACAGGGCTTGGCGGCGGGTGATGTCGAGGCTGCCGAGCGCACCCGCCGTGGCCAGCGATTCCGCTTGCGGGACAGTAAGTTCCACGCGGTTGGTGAGGTCGAGGAACGAGCGGTAGGGTCCGTCGGACAGGCGGGCGGCGACGATCCGCTCGGCCAGTTCGTCGCCGATGTGCCGCACCGCGGCCAGTCCCAGCCGGATCTCCATCCCCCGCCGTTCCAGCGTCGCTTCGGCGAGACTGTGATTGATATCCGGCCCGTGCACCACCACCCCGTGCCGCCGGGCGTCCGCCACCAGCGACTGCGGCGAGTAGAACCCCATCGGCTGCGCCCGCAGCAGGCCCGCGCAGAATGCCGCCGGATGATGCAGCTTGAACCACGCCGAATAGAACACCAGTGAGGCGAAGCTCTGCGAATGACTTTCCGGGAAACCGAAATTCGCGAAGGCGTAGACCTTCTCGTAGATGCGGTCGGCCACCTCGCCGGTAATGCCGTGCCGGTCCCGCATACCCCGATAGAAGCGTTCCCGCAGCCGCTCCATCTTCTCCGGTGACCGCTTGGAGCCCATGGCGCGGCGCAGCTGATCGGCCTCGGCGGCGGTGAATCCGGCGACATCGACGGCCATCTGCATGAGCTGCTCCTGGAACAGCGGGATGCCGAGGGTGCGTTCCAGCGCGTTCGCCAGCGCCGGATGGTCGTAGGTGACCGGCTCCAGCCTGTTGCGACGGCGGATGTAGGGGTGCACGGAGCCGCCCTGGATGGGCCCGGGGCGGATCAGTGCCACCTCCACCACCAGGTCGTAGAAGTTCCGCGGCCGCAGCCGCGGCAGGGTCGCCATCTGCGCGCGCGACTCCACCTGGAACACGCCCACCGAGTCGGCGCGCGAAAGCATGTCGTACACAGCGGTTTCGGTGAGGTCCAGCCGGTGCAGCTCCACGGTCTCCCCCTTGTGCTCACGCACCAGGTCGATCATGTAGTGCAGGGCGGAGAGCATGCCGAGACCGAGCAGATCGAATTTCACCAGCCCGGCGGCGGCGCAGTCGTCCTTGTCCCACTGCAACACACTGCGTCCCGGCATGCGCGCCCATTCGGTGGGGCACACATCGGCGATGGGGCGATCGCAGATCACCATGCCGCCGGAATGGATGCCCAGATGCCTGGGCAAACCCTCCAATTCACCAGCCAGGGCGAGGACGTCGTCGGGAATGTCGGTGTGCTCCTCCTTCGCGACACCCGTCCAGCGGCTCACCTGCTTACTCCAGGCGTCCTGCTGTCCGGACGAGAAACCCAGTGCGCGTGCGGCATCGCGCACCGCGGACTTACCCCGATAGGTGATGACATTGGCCACCTGCGCCGCGTACTCGCGCCCGTACTTGGCATAGACGTGCTGGATGGCCTCCTCGCGGCGGTCCGATTCGATGTCCACGTCGATATCGGGCGGGCCGTCGCGCTCGGGCGCGAGGAAGCGTTCGAACAGCAGCTGATTGGCGACCGGATCCACATTGGTGATGCCGATGGCGTAGCAGACGGCCGAGTTGGCGGCGGAACCCCTGCCCTGGCACAGGATGTCGTTGTCGTGGCAGAAGCTGACGATGTCGTGCACCACCAGGAAGTAGCCCGGGAACCGCAACCGCTCGATCACCTCGAGTTCGTGTTCGAGCTGCCGGTACGCCTGGGGGTTGTGCGCGGGGGGACCGTAGCGGCGGGCGGCCCCCCGGTAGGTGAGTTCGCGCAGCCACGAGGTCTCGTCGTGTCCCTCCGGCACGTCGAAGGGCGGCAGCCGCGGGGCGATCAGGCGCAGGTCGAAAGCGCATTCCCGGGCCAGTGCGGCGGCATCGGCCACCGCCTGCGGGCAGGCCGCGAACAGCCGCGCCATCTCGGCTCCCGACCGCAGATGCGCGCCGCCGGTGGGGGCGAGCCAGCCCGCCATCTCGTCGAGGCTCTGCCGGGCCCGGATGGCGGCCAGCGCCATGGCCCGGCGGCGCTGTGGCGGCGCGGCGAAATGCGCTCCGGTGGAGGCGATCACCGGCAGGCCGAGGCGGTCGGCCAGGGCGAGCAGCCGGGTATTGCGCTCGTCGTCGGTGGGTATGCCGTGGTGGGTGAGCTCCACGCTCACCCGGTCCGGTCCGAATCGTTCCATCAGATCCCGCAGTGCCGCTTCGGCTTCCGCGTCGCCCCGCCGCAGCGCCTGCCGCACATGCCCTTTCCGGCAGCCGGTCAGCACCTGCCAGTGCCCGCCCGCCGCCGCGGTGAGCCGGTCCAGGTCGTAGCGCAGAATGCCCTTCTCGCCCGCCGCCATGTGTGCCGCCGCCATCTCCCGGGACAGCCGCCGGTACCCTTCCTGCCCGCGCGCCAGGATCAGCAGATGCGGTCCGGCGGGATCGGGTGCGCCGGTGCGCGGCTCGGAATCGCTCGGCACGGCCGACTCGGCTGGGCGTCCGCGCGTCCGAGCTCTGCCACCGGACGCGGTCGGGTAGCTCGAGGCGGGTCGGCCGCCGCGCGGGGCGAGGTGGGCACCGGGGCGGGCGGCGCTGCCGAGGGAGAGTTCCGCACCGAAGACGGTGGGCATACCCCATTCGCGGGCGGCCTCGGCGAAGCGCACGACACCGTAGAAGCCGTCGTGGTCGGTGAGGGCGAGGGCCTCGAGGCCGAGGCGGACGGCCTCCTCGACCAGTTCCTCCGGCTGGCTGGCTCCGTCGAGGAAGCTGTAGGCGGAGTGGGCGTGCAGTTCGGCGTAGGGGACGGTGGGTTCGTCGGGGCGGTGCAGCGGTGCGGCACGGTAGGGCTCGCGCTTGCGGGACCAGGCCGGGCTGTCGCCGCCGTCGCCCGCGGGGACGGTTCGGTTCGGGCGTCCGGAGAGCACCCGTTCCAGCTCCGACCAGGTCGGCGGCCCGTTGTGCCAGCCCACGACACCTCCTCCGCACGCACTCCAGAAATCGAACTTGTGTTCGATGATCAGCGACTGTACACGCATTCCAACCGGGCGGTTTGTATTAACTCGAGCCCATCACGCCAACCTCGGAACTCACCCTGGCATTGGAACTTACTTTGGAGTAAGTTCGAGCCAATCCGACCTGCAAAGGAGCAGTCATGAGCGAGCGAAGCGAGCGACCAGAAGACACAGCCGAGCTCGCTCGTGACGCCGCCGAGCGCCAGCGAGGGGGCGTCACGAGCGAAACGACAGGCGACGGCTACCGGGCCCGTCGACGCGCTCGCCGGGACCTGTCCGGCAGACACGTCATCATCACCGGCGCGTCCTCCGGCATCGGCCGCGCCGCCGCCTCGGCCGTGGCCGAGAAGGGAGCGACGGTCTTCCTGCTCGCCCGCCGCGCCGAGGAACTGGCCGTGGTGGTCGAGAAGATCCGGGCCGAGGGCGGCGACGCCTACGCCTACCAATGCGATGTCACCGACGAGGACTCCGTCGAGAAGGCCGTGACCCAGATCCTCGACGCACACGGTCACGTGGACATGCTGGTCAACAATGCCGGGCGCTCCATCCGCCGCGCCGTGCACCGCTCCACCGACCGCATGCACGACTTCGAGCGCACCATGGCGGTCAACTACTTCGGCGCGGTGCGCATGACCCTGGCCCTGCTACCGCAGATGCGCGAGCGCAAATTCGGCCACATCGTGAACATCTCCAGCGCCGGAGTGCAGGTCGCCACGCCGCGCTTCGCCGCCTATCTGGCCTCCAAGGCCGCCCTCGACAAGTTCGCCGAGGTGACCGCGATCGAGATGCTGGCCGACAACATCACTTTCACCACCATCCACATGCCGCTGGTGCGCACCCCCATGATCGCCCCGAGCGGCAACCAGGGCCCCTCGGAATCCCCCGAATGGGCCGCCGCCACCATCGTCCGCGCCCTCACCGACCGCCCCAAGCGCATCGACGTCCCGCTCGGCACCCTCGCCGAATACGGCAGCCTCATCACCCCGCGCATCAAGGACCGCATCCTGCACCGCTACTACCGCGCCCTCCCCGACTCCCCCGCCGCCAAAGGCGAGAAGTCCGAGGAGACAACACAACTGGAAATCCTCCCCCCGAAACGCCACCGCCGCGAAGTGCCCCCCGCCGTCCGCGCCACCGGCACCGCCCTCCGCCGCGCCGCCCGCCTCGTCCCCGGCACCCACTGGTAGCACCGCGAGGGGGAATCGGCGGCGGGACGCACCCGCACGATGCCGCCACCAATTCCCCCTCGCCCGCAACGAATCCGGATCCACGGCGTGGTAACCGGATGCACAAGCCGCCAGCGTCTACCTGATCCGCAGTACCGGACCGGCCGGGGCCGCCTGTCTCGTCCCGGCGCGAGGTGCGGCACCAGTCGATTCGGCGCGCAATGATCACAGCGTGATAGCAGCGCGGCACAGGCGGCCTCGGCTCCCGTCGCGGGCTCACTCCAGCCGGTGCAGCCGAGTGGCGCGTAGCGCTTTGACCGGTTTGGGGGCGGCTCCGCAGCTGGCTTGGCGGGGTGTGTAGGCACAGGTGTGGACGGTGACCAGCCAGCGGCGGCCGTCGCGGTGGGTGACCTGCGCCGCGCCCGCGAAGGTGGCGGGGTCGACGGGTGCCGCCCCATCGCCGAGCCGGGCGGCAGCCGGTGCGATCGACGCGGGCACCTCGGTACTCGCCGCCGAGTTATCCGCCTCGGCGAGGCGTGCCTGGTCGGCCGCCTCGGCGGGACCCCAGGTCGCCGAATCGGCTGTGATGGTGAATGCGTTCAGGGCCGCGGCGGTGTCGTCGCCGATATCCCGCAGGTGTTCGCGGACCGTGATCTCGGCTACCTGCTCCACCGGGGCATGGCCGCTGCGGCCGCGGAAGCCGGTCAGGGACAGCGTGTTCCGGTCGGCGGCGGCGAGTGTTTCGAGGGCGGTGTCGGCGGTCAGGCGGCCGTAGGTGAGGCCGGAGGGGAGCAGCACCACGGCGGGGGCGAAGCGGTGGCCACCGGTGTGGGAGCACTCCCAGACGCGGCCGGGATATTCGGCGGCGAGGCGGGCGGCGATGGGGCGGCCGAGGCGGGCGCAGCACTGGTCGCGCTTGCCGTGGGCGCAGACCAGCACCGGCGGATCGGCGACGGCCGCACCGATTCCCGGGGGCGGGCCGTTGAGCAGGTGCGGGTCGAAGTCGAGCAGCTGTTTCAGGTCGGTGATCTCGAAACGTTCGCACCAGGGACGCTCGGGGTGCGAGCTGACGAGCAATACCGTTCGGACACCGGTGAACTCGTGGCGGCCCGGTCTGCGGATGAGCGTCGGACGCACCCGGGCGGCCTTGGTGCGGGCGGCCAGTTCGGCGGTGATATCGGGGCCGAGCACCTCGTCGCCGATCACATCGCGCCCCCACGCCCCGGGCTGCTCGACACACAGCCAGCCGGTGATGTGGGTGGCGCTGCCGGGTAGCGGCACCTCCCACGCCGCCGTCGTACACGGCAGTCCCGCGAATGCCGTCACAACGGCTGCCCGTCGATGAGTTTGCGAATCATCTGATCCAACCGCCGCGCCCGGGTCTCCGGCCGCACCGCGCTGCCGAGCTGCTGGCCGATCTCGACACTGATCTGATCGGGCAGCGTCTCGAAGAACGCCGCCGCCTCCGGATGCTTCGCCAGCTCGTCCAGGAAATCCTGCGGCAGTTCCCGGCCGTAGGCATTGTCCCAGCGGCCGTCGGACTTGGCGCGGTCGATCTCGGCCTGCCCGGCCGGATGCATGAGTCCCTGTTCGATCAATTCCTCGGCGTAGCCCACATTGCGCTGCGACCACGAGCTGCGCGGCCGCCGCGGTGTGAAGCTCTGTAGATAGAACTCGTCGTCGAGCCGCCGCGCCTGCCCGTCGATCCAGCCGAAACACAGCGCCTGACGCAGCGCACCGGCGTAGTCGAGTGATATGTAGCCGGTGCCCCGCTTCGCGAATTTCAGCCAAACCCCGTCCATGGCGGCGTGATTGGCCATCAGCCATTCCCGAAACTCCGCCTCCCCGGCGAAGAACAGGATCGGGCGATCTGATGCGGACACGATCTCACTGTAGAAAACGCCGCCGACACGTGGCGCAAACGGGCCACCCGTCCTGCCCCGGACAACGTCGTACCGGCGGAAATCGGACGCGCTCGTAGGGTGGAGGCATGACCGATAAGGAATTACTGAACGAACTCCTCGCGGTCGAGCGTCGAGGCTGGGACGCGCTGTGCACCAGCACCGGGGCGGACTTCTACGGCTCGCTCATGACCGAGGACGGGGTGATGGTGCTCGCCGACGGCATGGTGCTGGATCGTGACGGCGTCATCGACTCGCTGAAGAACGCTCCACCGTGGCGGACCTTCGAGTTGGAGAGTCCGCGCCTGGTGGACGCCGGCGACAGCACGATCCTGGTCTACACCGGCATCGCGTACCGCGAGGATGCCGAGCCCGCCTTCCGGGGCATCATGACCAGCGTCTACGTCCGCGTCGACGGGGACTGGCGGCTGGCCTGCTACCAGCAGACGCCGATTCCGGACTGAGCCTCACCCGTCAGGACCGCGGCCGGGCGGCCGTGCGATGCCGCCGGCGAGCCGCCCCCGCGTGGTCAGTGCCGGAGGAACGGCAGGACCGCCGCCTCGAACTCGTGGTAGCGGTCACGGTGGATGCTGTGCCCGCAGCGGAAGGTGTGCACGGTGCAGTCGGGGATGCTGACGCGCAGCTGTTCGACCTTGTCCGGGTCGACCATGCCGCCGGGGCCGCCGCGCAGGAACAGCGTCGGCGCGGCGATATCCGCGAGACCCTCCCACCATTCCGGATACGGCTTGCGGAACTGTTCCAGGGCGGTGCGGGTCATGGAGCGGTCGAAGGCCAGCACGGCGCGCGGATGGCGCAGCAGGCTGGTGGTGGCGTGCCACAGCTCCGGCACCGAGGGCAGCCGTCGGGTCAGGGTCACCTGTTCGTCACCGGAGCGCAGCGGTAGCGGCTGCTCCTCGATCACCAAGCGGCGCACCAATTCCGGACGCCGCATGGCCAGCCACGACACCGCGTAGCCGCCCAGCGAATGACCCACGAAATCCGCCGATTCGAGACCGAGCCGGTCGCACAGCCGCAGCAGGTCGCCGCCGAATTCGGCGAACAGGTACGAGTCGGCGTGCGCGCTGCGCCCGTGCCCACGCAGATCCGGAACGATCACCCGCCGCCCACGCCGCGCCAACTGCCGCGCGAACCGGTCCCAGGTGTGACCATCCCCGCCCATGCCGTGCACCAGCACCACCGGCACCGTGCTCGCGGCCCGCTCCGCCCCGGAATCCCGATAGGCGATGAGCACGTCCTCGAACGCGACCCGCGTAACCGTCGACTCCACGATCAGCCAGCCTACGGGGCGCGCCCGCACCGCGCCGCCGGTTGTGCGCGGCACCATACTCCCCGCTCGGATTGGTCCGGCGGTCACTCGTAGAGGCCCTCCACATGCCAGGCGTGGTCGTAGGCGAGCAGGAGCAGGGCGCGGGTGTCGCCGTCCAGCAGCACCTGGGCGCGAGCCACGTAGCCGGGTGAGCTCCGGTGGGTCCACCAGCGATCGTCGAGGGGCCAGGGTCCGGCCCAGCCGAGCAGCCGCCAACTGCGGGAACCCCAGTGCAGATGCGTCGGATCGGTGGTGAAGAGACCACGGTCGGTGACCCAGACCGGGGTGCCGTCGGCCGCCTCGAGCCGGATCCGCGGGCGGTGCGCCAGGATGACGGCGGGGGCGGGTTCGGGCAGCCGCCCCGGCCACGGTTGCGCCGGATCGGCCGCGGGCACCAACTCCTCGCCCAGGGTCACCATGGTGATCCGCTCCTCGGGACCGCGCCCGCCACTGAGCACTCCCACCCGGACCGCCTCCCCGCCCAGCAGCCCCTGCACCCG
>NZ_JASCXP010000076.1:0-21883 GCF_030010695.1 Nocardia sp. CC201C | reverse complement strand
CAAACCCGTACCCCCGCCACCGACCCCACCGGTTCGCCAGCCACCGCGGCCGACACCGGCACACCGCACGGTGCCCAGCCGCCCGGCGGAGAACCCACCGCCGCCCCACACACCGAGCCCAGAGCCGCTGGCGCACAACATGCTTCCAGCGCGATGCCCGACCCCGCCACCGGTATCCAAGCGGCTACAACGGGCTCCGAGGCCACTCCGACCCGCACCGACCCGCACACCGCCGACCCCGGTGCCCCGGTCGCCGCCACGCCCCGGACCCAAACGGAAGCACCGCTGGACACAGACACCACCCGCGCCGAACCGCCCTCCATACGCGACGAAGGCGCACCCACACGCGAGGAATCCGCGCCTGCACGCGATGAAGCGGTTCCTGCACGCGATGAATCCGCACCGGCTCGTGGCGAATCGGACCGTGTGCGTGACGAAGGCGCTCCGGCGGGTGAGGACTCCGTTCAGGGACGCGGCGAACCGGCCAGTGTGCGCGAGGAAGGCGCTCCGGCGGGTGAGGACTCCGTTCAGGGACGCGGCGAACTGGCCAGTGTGCGCGAGGAAGGCGTACCCACACGCGAGGAATCCGCGCCTGCACGCGATGAGGCGGTTCCTGCACGCGATGAGGCGGTTCCTGCACGCGATGAGGCGGTTCCTGCACGCGATGAGGCGGCTTCTGCGCGCGAGGAATCCGCTCGAGAGCGCGGCGAAACGGCTCCCGTGCGCGACGACGGTACTCCCATGCGTGAGGGTTCCGTTCCCGGGCGTGACCAACCGGTTCCAACGAGACGCGAACCTGCGCCTGTGCGTGACGAGGCGGTTCCAGCGCGTGACGAGGCGGTTCCTGCGCGTGACGAGGCGGTTCCTGCACGCGGCGAGGCTGCCCCTGCACGTGACGAGTCCGCGCTCGCACATGACGAAGCGGCCCCTGCGCGTGACGAATCCGGTCCGGCCAGCAGCGAACCGGGTCGTGCGCGTGATGATTCCGCCGTGTCGGCACGGCGCGACGACGCGGAGGACACCGATCTGGGCGGGCTGGCCGAGGATGAGTCCTCGGCAGGTAGCGGGGGTGCGCGGCGGCCGGACGCGGACGGCCCGGCCGATCCGGATGGCGACGCGAGCGCCGACACAGCGGCCGCCACCCCGGCGAATCGCACCGCGCCGGACGGGGATCGGAGTGCGGGCGGCAATGATGCCGTGCGAGCGCTGGCGGGCATCCGGGCGGACACCGGTAGTACGACGATCCGAGTTCCGGATCCGGAGTCGTGGCGCGACGGTATGCCGGTCGCGGCGATCATGGTCGCGGCGGACGGGGCGGCCCGGCAGTTCAACGACCATGGTTCCCTGCGCCAGCGCCTGCGGGACGAGGCGGCGGCGCGGCGGCGGCAGGGCGAGAGCGACACCGTGCACGCCCTGGTGATCGACACCTACGGCGACGGCGACGACGCCGTGACGCGGGTATACCGGGTGTCCTGCGAGGACGGCGAGATCGTGATCCGGGATGCCGCGACGGGCGAGGTGATCGCGAATCCGCCGGCGGGCGTCGGCGACCGCACCGGCACGTACGCGATCATGTTCGACGCCGAGGGCAATCCGACGCACAAGCTGGGGCCGATCGAACGGGAGGCATTGTCCCGGCAGGCATTCGACGCACTGGTGCACGATGCCGTCGAGTCCGGTGAAGTGCGCGTCGAACCGCTCGGCGACGGCGATCGGGCGCATCGGGTGGAACTGGTCACCTTCGAGGACGGCACCCGACTGGTCCGGAAGGTGTTCGACGATCCGAGGCAGGCCGACGCCGAGGTCCTGGCGTCCATGCTGGGCACCGCGATCGACGCGAACGTGCCACGGGTGCACCGGGACGGTGACGCTCCCACCACCGTCTACATGCAGGTGATGCCCGGTGACGTGGCGGCGACACTGGTGGAGGGGGCGGACGCGGCGCGGCTGCTCGGTGCCACCGACACGCCCCGGGGGCGGATGCTGGGCCTGCTGGACGCGCTGATCGGTATGCCGGACCGGGATTCCCACTGGATGATCGGTCCCGACGGGGTCGGTGGGATCGGCCACCGCAACGCCTTCGGTCCGGGCCCCGAGGCCGGTGATCCCGTCAGCCCGTTCGCCGATTATCTGCTGCGAGTCGGCGACGACGGCGAGATCGTCTGGCGCGACAATGAATTCACCAGGTCCGAGGTGCGGTCGCTCCGGGCGCGCCTGGCGGCGTTGGAACCGGAGTTCACCGCTCGCGACCGTGGCGAATGGCTCGACACGGCCATGGACCGCCTGCGGGAGATCGAGCGGCACGCGCGGCCGGACCGTGACCGGTGGGGCCGCTTCGTCCGATTCTTCACCGACCGCTTCTCCGCCGACGCTCCCGACGCGGACGACACCCCGACCCGCCCGCGATCGGAGCCGCCCGAAGCGCAGCGCGGCCGGACACCCGCACCCGACGAGGAACGGCCGCCGTCACCGACAGCCGGCGATGACGATGGCCGGTCGCGGACCACCGACGAGACACCCGACCAGTCGCCGGCCCCTGACGAAGACCCGAACCAGTCGCCGGCCCCTGACGGAAACTCGAACCGGTCGCCGACCTCTGACGAAGACCCGAACCGGTCGCCGACCTCTGACGAAGACCCGAACCGGTCGCCGACCTCTGACGAGGATGCGGACCGATCGCCCACCACCGACGTGGACCCGGACCGGTCGCCTCCCGCTGACGAGGAGAGCCGGTCGCCGACCGTCGGTGAGGAGCCGAACCGATCGTCCGTTGCCGACGAGGAGCCGGACCGATCACCCGTTGTCGAGGATGAGCCGGACCGATCACCCACTGCCGAGGAGGAGCAGCCCCGGTCGCCGTCCGCCGACCATGGTGCGCCTGTGCGCACCTCGAATGCCGATGTCGGCGTTCCGCCGCGGTCCGGTGCCGCCGCGCCGCGGACGCCACGCACACAGGACGGCGATCAGTCCACGCGCACGGCGTCGGACATGTTCACCTCGGTGTGGCAGGGGACCGACGGCGACGCCCCAGTCGCGGTGGCCGACGGCGGATCGAACCGGCCGCCGTCGGATCCGCCCGCACCTCCGACGACCCCCGACGATCCGGGCGATGAAGGCGCACAACAGAACTCGCGCTCCGGCGACGAGGCCGGTGGCCCGCGTGTCCTGGAACCCGACGCGGTCCTACCACCGCAGGGCGATGCCGACACCACCCGAACCATCGACGTCGACGGTGAGCAGGTACCCCTGCGTCTCGTCCCCGACGGTGCCGACCGCTGGCGCGTCGCGCCCCCGGACGGCGGCGAAACACCCGCCCGACGAGCCGATTCCGACACCCCGGAGCGCAAGTCGGCGTTGCGCCGCATGTGGGAGCGCTTCCGCGACATCACTCATGTGCGCGGCCACCGCGGCGTATACCCCAAGTACCCCTCCGGCTCCGGCGAGGACCACCGCGGCCAGACGGCGCTGCGGGACGCGGTCGTCGACGCCCCGGACCTGCTCGGCCCTCCACCTCCCGCACCGCCGCCGCCTCCCACCGGCCCGGTGTTCCAGGAGCCGCCCAGCGCGGGCGGGGACGGATTCCCGAATATCGCGCGGATTCTCAAGGAGTCCGTCACCTTCTGGCAGCAGCGGGAGCAGATACCCCTCCTGAATCGGCTCTCCGGTCGTATCGCGGCGCAAGCCGGCGAGCATATGCCGGTGCACACGCCCGACGGCGCGGAGTACCGGCCCTGGATCAGCGATACCGATCCGGAACGCGCCCGCCAGGGTATCGGCGTCACCCATGAAGCCGGGATCATCTCCCCGGAGCAGGCCCGCGCCGATTTCGAAGCGCTGCTGGACGTCACCTCCGATCCCGAGGTCCGCCGCCGCATCCTGACCGATCTGACGCGCTTGGAGTTGCGTCCGGCGGACGAGAACCGCGCCGCACTGCGGGATCTGCTGGATTCCAGCACGGATCCGGAGCTGCGTCAGCGGATCATCGACGACCTCTACGACCAAGGTCTGATCTCCGCCGAGGAGTCGGTCCGGCTCGAAGAGCAGCCGATTCCGGAGGTGTCGAACGATCCGCTGCCGGTCGCGGAACCCGCGAACCCGCCACAGGACGAGTCGCTCGCGGATATGGCGCGGCGGCTCGGGTTCGACCTGCCCGACAACGATCCGGCGACCATTCGGCGGGTGCTCGACGAGCAGCAGTACCGGACGTTGCGCGCCGCCGCCGCCATCGAGGGACTCGGCGACGCCGCACGGCGTTTCAACGAGGAGAACAGCCGCCCCTATCGCTGGCACGACGCGGACGGCACGCCGGGAACGGATGCCGAGGGCCGCCCCGGTGGCAGCGTGCCGGTCGGTGCCGTGCCGCGCAGCTTCTTCGACGACAATCCGATGGGGTTGTTCCTGCGCGAGATCATGGTCGCGATGGGCTCTGATCCCGGGCTGCTGGACAGCGCGGAAGTCGGCAACGGGGCCGACCCGCTGCCGGAGTGGAACCGGGTCGGCGAGAATCCGGAGCTCGGCCGTGACGACGGTATCCCGATCTATTTCGAGCACGCGCTGCGCCGCAGTCAGTTGACGGACGAATTGTCCACGTGGGCAGCCATGTTCGGTATCGATCTCGCCGCCCTCGGCCCCGATCGGCTGGACGGCACCCTGGATCGGCTGCGGAACGAGAACATCGCGCGAGCGGAGGGCTTGGCCGACTTCGCCACCGCGGCGGCCGATCTGCTGGCGCAGGCCGATCAGCGGCAGGTCGGCGAGCCGTACGGCGACCAGATCGCCCGGATTCCGATCGACGACGGGCCGGACCTGCTGGTGGTCATCGACGGTGCTCGCGGCCGGGACGAGGTGCTGGCCGACACGCTGGCCATGCGGCCGGATCTGGCGGCCGCGCTCGACACCGGCGATATCCGGGTGGACTACCGGCAGGTGCGTGTCGACGAGTCCGGGCAGCCGCACCTCGACCCGGTCGATACCCCCGAAGTCCACCACTTCCGCGGCCCGGTGGACGGCCGGGAACTGGTCGTGACCCTGGTGCGGGACAACACCGGACAGCAGTGGCGGCCGGTTCCCCAGACCGTCGATCCGGTATCCGACACACTCGATGCGACGCCCGACGGCGCATCGGATCGCACCGCGCCGCGATCGCCCGAAGAGGTACTGCGCGAGATGGGCGAGCTGGCACGGCGACTCGGTGTCGGCCTCGACGACCTCGGCATCGGCCCCGACGGCGTGCATCCGGAGCGGTTGGCGCGGACGATCGCCTCGCAGCAGCTGCTGAACGCGATGCGGGCGGGCCAGATCGAGGCGCTCGCCGACTACATTCGCACCGCCAACGATATCCAGACCTTCTACGGTCTCGCCGAGGTTCGGGCCCCGCTGGCGCAGCGCCTGGGACTGCCGGAGGCGGAACTGACAGCCCGGGCGATCGCGGAGGGCCTCATCGACCCGGCGCCGCGCCGGGCGCTACGTATCCAGCGGTTCGAGGATCTCGTCGCTTACGCGCGGCGGCTGCGCGGACTCGACGCAGCGGCGCTCGATGCCGCACGGGACCGACTGGCGCGGCAGCTCGGCATCGAGCCGTCGGAGCTGTATCCGACCAAGTACACGAATAACGATGCGGGACGGCTCATCCGGGTTCCGGATGCCGCGGGCATCGATCCGGCGAAACTGCGCAAGGTCGTCGCCGGACTGGTACGCGACGGGAGTGCCTCGGTCGCGCGGGACGCGCTGGCCGAATTCGCCGCCGCGCTCACCGACGTCGACCCGTATTCCGAGGTGCCCCGGGGCGATCGCGCGGCCGACCCGCGTTCCGCCGACACCGAACCGCCGGTGCACGATATCGACGCCCTGCCGGGGCTGCGCGCCATCCTCGCGGGTGCGGTCCCCTCAGGCGATCCGCTCGACTTCGGCAGTGCCCTCGCCGACGCCGTGGCCGATGCTCGGGCGCGGCTGCCCGAGAGCGGCGAATTGCCCAGCGGTGATCCCGATACCCGGCCGCAGCCGGGTGGCGACTGGGCGCGCCTGGTGGGCGTGGACCTGGTCGGCGCCGACGACGCGACCTTCCGTCGGGTGTACGAGGCGTACCGGGACGGTCGGATCGACAAGCACGAGGGCCTCAGCGCCGCCGATCTCGCGGCGGCTCTGGACGGCATGCGCGGCGAGGTGCGCGACCGGGCCGAGCAGATCAGGACGCTCGCCGAGCTGGCCGAACAGTTCCACCGGCTGGCCGAGCGTGGGCAGCTGCCCGGCCGTCCCGACGATCCGGGTGAGGAACCGGGTACCGCCGCACCCCCGCCGCACCCGGCGGGCAGCGGACCGCAGGCCGGTGGCGGCTCCCGGCTCCCACCCGCGGATCCGCCCGGACCGCCCACACTCGCCCGTGACCCGGACGACGGTTCGCGCCCACCGGCAGACCCCGGTACGCGGCCCGACGAATCGACGAACCGGATGGCGGCCGAACTCGCCGAGTCGCGCCAGCGCACCGACGCGGAGTTGGACGAGTCGCGCCAGCGCACCGACGCGGAGTTGGACGAGTCGCGCCAGCGCACCGACGCGGAGTTGGACGAGTCGCGCCAGCGCACCGATGCCGAGTTGGCGGAGTCGCGGCAGCGTTCCGATGCGGAGTTGGACGAGTCGCGCCAGCGCACCGATGCCGAGTTGGCGGAGTCGCGGCAACGTTCCAATGCCGAGCTGGCCGTGTCGCGGCAGCGGACCGATGCGGAGCTCGATGAGTCGCGGCAGCGTTCCGATGCCGAGTTGGCGGAGGCCGGTCGACGCACCGACACCGAAGTCGCGGAACGGAGTCGGCGCACGGATGCGGAGCTGGCGGAGTCGCGACGCCGGACCGACGATGCCGCGGATTCGGAGGATACGGCTCCGGAGCCGGGGACCGGGGGCGGCTCGCAACGGCCACCCGGCCTACCGCCGACGAACGGCACCGCGGACGGTGCGGGCGATCCTCCCGGCGGAGCGGGTGATTCGGGTGCCGGAGCACGCAGCGCCGATCCGGATGCCGACGATCCGCTCGATGCCGTCCGACGCTTCCTCGATCAGCCCGACGTGCGGGCCGGTGGCGTCGACCCGGTCACGCTGTCCGAAGGCGAACGCGAATACATCCGCCGCCTGGCCGAAGCGCTCGGCCTGCGGGATGCCTTCGACGGCAACCGCGACCCATTCGGAACCCTGTGGGAGCTGGCCGAAATGGCAAGGGCCCGTGGTTTCCTCGACGAATCCATCGCCGCCGCCGCGCACATGCGCTATCCCGACGACTTCGGACCGCTGGATGTCGATCAGCTGTACGGCGACGAGGACTACTGGCGTGAGGCCGATCCGGGAGCGCGGCAGCGGATGCTGGCGGAACTGCGCTCACTCGGACTGGGCTATCTCTCGTACCCGGCTCCCGATACGGGTCCGACCCGCTTGACAGCCGCGGACGGTTCTCCGCGACCGGAGAACCCTGCCGCACAACCCGATCGGACGCCACGACTGCATTCCGACTCCGGACTTCGGGACCGGCTCGCCCAGCGCCTGGGACTGTCGGACGCCGAACTGCGATCCGCCGACCCGGCGCGCACACTCGCCGATCTGCGCTACCGCAACCTGCTGACCGCCGGTGTGATCGAGGCGCTGGCCGACAGCGTCGCCCGCCACGAGGCCGCCACCGACGCGGTGCACCGCCGCCAGATCGAGGCCACCCGGGATCGGTGGGCCGACCTGCTCGGGCTCGATCCCGCGGCGCTGCACCCGGACCGCGTCACCCCCACCCTGGCCGACCTGCGCGAGGCCACGCTGCGGCAGGCCGAAGACCTTGCCGCCCTGGCCGATGTGCTGAGGACCGAACCGGACTCGACTCCCCCCGAGGGCACCCGCAGGATGGTGCTCGAGGTGGACGGCGATCGGGTGCCCGTCGGGCTGGCACCCGGCGACGACGGCCGGATGCGCGTCGTGCCTCCGGCCGGCGACTCAACGGAATCCGGTCAACTCACCCCACGCCCCGACACCCGCCCCGATTCCGTCGATGTCCGCCACCGCGAACTGCTGGCCAAGGCGGCGGAGGGCGCGCTCACCCTGCGCGAGCGGTGGGAGCTGGCCAAGACCGAATGGCGGATCGCCAAGCGTGACGGCCTGCTTCGGCAGCGGCTGCGCGAAGGCTTCTCGCCGTCCTCGCTCGCCTACGACGGCGCATATCCCAAGTACCCGTCGGGCTCGGGCGAGGACGGCCGAGGTCAGACGGCCATCTCGGATCTGGCCGGTATCACCGACCCGGCCGCGTCGGGGAGCTTCAACCCCGCCCGCATCTGGAAGGAGGTCGCCACGCTCTGGAAGAAGCGTGAGGACGCACCGTTCTTCCTGGACCGCTTGACCGCTCGGACTCGCGACGAGTCGGAAGACGTGGTACCCGCCATGCTCTCCGACGACGAGGAGTACCGGTACTGGATCGACGAGGCCGATCCGGAGTTGCTGGCGGAGATGGAGGCGGAGCTGAAGCTTGCCGGGCTCATGGATCCGGACGACACCTTCTTCCCCGCGCCGGATACGCGGGAACTCCAAGCGAGTGAAGGCGAGTCGCGTCGCGGCAATGAATCTCCTTCGAACACAACCGATTCCGATCCGGAACTCCGGTCTCCGGACGCGGAGCTGCGCGCGGCCGCTCGACGACTCGACATCGAGCTGACGGATTCGAATCCGGCAGCGGTGCAACGGATCCTCACCGAACAGCAGTACCGAAACGCCCGCCGGGCCGCCGCCGCCGAAGCCTTGGCCGAGGCGGCGCGGCGGTGGAACGCCGAGGACGCTCGCCTGCCGTTCAGCCGCGAGGTCAGCTTCGACAGCAATGACCCGCTCGGTCTGTACCTGCGGGAGCTGGTGCGGGCGGGCGGTACGGAACCGACGCTGCTGGACTGGGAGGGCGTCAACAACGGCGGCGAGCCGGGCCGCCACTGGGCCGATCCGCACGAGGGCGTCCGCCCGGACCGCGAGGACGGTCTGCGCGAGCACTACGAGAACGCATTGCGCCGCTATCAGATCAATGACGAGCGGTCCGTCTGGGCGCAGCTGCTGGGTGTGGACCTGAACGCCCTGGGCGTACGGGATCTGGTCGATCTGAGCCCGGGGGAGGTGGCCCGCGCGCTGCTGGCCCTGCCCGCCGACCAGCGGGCCCGGCTGCTGGCCGGATCGAACCTCGAGCAGCTGTCCGGCATCGACCCGGCATCGGCCGCGGAAACCCTCACCGACGCCCTGCGTCGGGTGGACCCGGCGGAGCGCGGGGAGCTCCTGGCGGCCGTCGACCCGGCGGATATGCGGCGGATCCAGCACGACCTGGCGAATGCCCGGCTGGCGGAGGAACTCGCCCGGCTGCGCGGCGACACCGCCGACCGTGCCGCGGCGCTGGCGGATTTCGCGCGCGCGGCCGAACCGTACCTGCGCTCGGATGCCGATGCCGACCAACGCGCCCACCTGATCGACGAATGGACCCGGGCACGGCAGGGGCGGCAGGTGCACGACGGCGTGGTACGGGTGGCCGATCCGGACGGCGGCCCGGATCGACTGGTCGTCTTCGACGGTGCGGGGGACCGATCGCGCCTGCTCGCGGACGCACTCGCCGCCGATCCGGCACTCGCGGCGGCGGTGAACAGCGGCGATATCGTCCCCGACTACCGAAACGCATGGGTGGACGCGACCGGACGCCTCCACCTCGACGCCGCCGACACCCCGCAGGTCCGCCACTATCAGGGATCGGTCGACGGCCGTGACGTGCGTGTCACGCTGCTGCGCGATGGTGCGGGCGATTGGCATCCGGTGCTGGATTCCGAAGCGCCGCAGTCGAACCCGCATCAGCCGCGTTCGGTCGATGAGCTACGTGACGCCATCCGTGGCGTGGCCGGCGAACTCGGCATCGACCCCGGCGACCTGACCCCGGAGACGATCGCGGACCACCGGCTGCGCAATGCGCTGCGCGCCGCACAGATCGAAGGGCTGGCCGACTACGCCCGCAGCGCCAGCGATATCGAGACCTTCTTCGACATCACCCGGCGCCGTGAGCAATTGGCCAACCGCCTCGGCATACCACACGACGACCTGACCCCACAGCGGATCGCCGACGTGCTCGGCGATCCCGACCAGCGGTCGGCATTGCAGCGCCAGCGCGTCAAGGATCTCGTCGACTACGCCAAACAGCTGGGTAAGAGCCTGGACGTCGACGCGGTGCGGGCGGCCCGCGACCTGCTCGCCCGTCGCCTCGGTGTGGCACCCGAAGACCTGCTCCCTGGAAAGCACCTGCGCGGCGACGACCCCTACTTCCGTGACCGAGGCGAGACGCGGAATCCGAACGCGCTCATCTGGGTACCGCAAGGGGATACGAAGGGCATCGACGTCGGCGCCCTCACCGATGCGATGCGCCTGGCGCAGCGGGCCGGACGCGATACCGAGGTGCGGGCCGCCATCGCGGAGTTCACCCGCACGCTGCTCGATCTCGACCCCTACACCGATGTGCGGAACAACCCCGCGCTGGATCCCCGGGCCGCCGACGGGGAACTGCGCATCCACGATCCCGGCGCCCCCGCTCATCTGCGCGACATCGTCGGCGATCCGCACGCCTTCACCGACGGTCTGCGCGACGCCGCCGACCGGACGCGCGATCCGGAATCCGCGGTGCCGCACGCGAATCGCGACTGGGCGCGGATCATCGGCGTCGACATCACCGACGCCGATCCGGCCCGGCTCGCCGAGGTCTACGAGGAATACCGCGACGGCAAGATCGAAAAGCACGAGGGCCTGAGCGCGCGGGAGCTGGCCGAACTCCAGGCCACGCTGCGGGCGGAGATCCGCGATCGCGCCGCCGGGCTGGCCGACCTCGCGGACCTCGTCGATCGGCATCAGCGTGCGCTCGACGAGGCCGCGGCCGTGGCCGCGGCGGGCAGGGTCGAGAACGCCCGCCAGGAACTGGCGCAGGCCCGTCGCGCACTCGCCGAACAGGTCGCACGCCACCCTGTGGCGGAAACCGACCTGCGCCCGGAGCATCTCGACGAAATCCTGGAGGGCCTGCGCTCCCGGACGCTGCCGGTATCGGAGCACGCCGCCCATCTGGCACGGGTGGACGCGCTCGGCGCCGCGGCACGGCGGGTGCATGCCGCCGAGGCCGACCTTGCCCGCGCGGAGACCGATGCCGCCCGGCTGGAGGCGGCGCTCGCCCGCCCCGACCATCCGGACGTGCGGCGCTACGCCGATGTGCGCAACGAACTCGACGCCGCCACAGCGGCTTTCGACGCCGCGCGAATGCGGCTGGCCGAGGAGATGACGCGGCATCCGGTCGACGCCTCGGAGCTGCGCCCCGACCGCCTCGACGACACTCTCGACGCGCTGCGCGCCCGCACGCTCCCGATTTCCGAGCACGCGGCACACCTCGTCCGCATCGATGATCTGGAGTCGGCCGCGCGCGCTGTGCACACCGCGCGGTCCGATATCGACCGCCTGAGCGCCGCACTCGACCGGGCCCGGCCCCATGCCGACTGGCAGCGCATCCGCCTGGACCGCGAACTCGCCGCCGCCACCAGGGAGCGTGACGAGGCCCGCGCCGACCGCGATGCCGGCCTGGACGGACTGCCCATCGATGTCTCGGATCTCACCCCGGGCCGGGTGGACGAGACCCTGGACCATCACCGCACCCGCACCACACGCGTCGACGAGATGGCGCAGCGACAGGAGAGACTCGACCGGCTCGACGACGCCACTCGCCGCCTACACCTGGCCGAAGCGCACCTCGCCCGCCTCGAGTCGGCCGCCGCGCGTGCGAACGAACAGCTCGGACCACCCACGGACGACGGCCGGTCGCCGCGTCGCGACGATCCTCCCGCCGACGAATCGCCGCCGTCGGCACCACCGAGGCAACCCGACACCCCCTCGTCGGACGGTGCTGCCCAGCGAATTCCGGGCGCTGACGGCGCGGACGCGCCTCTGGCCGACGGCTCCCGGCGGTCCGTCGCTCCGGGGCAGCCCGGCAGTCCGTCGTCCGACGGTGCCGCACAGCAGGTTCCGGACGCCGACAGCGCGGATTCTCCTCCGGCCGACGCCTCCCGGCGACCCGTCGAACCGGGGCAACCCGATACCCCGTCCTCGGACGGTGCCGCACAGCGGGTTCCGGACGCCGACGCGAACTCGTCCCCGGCGGACCGATCACCCGAGCCACCCCCGGCCGACGAGTCCGCTCGCCCGGTACGGCTCGAGGAACCGCCCGCCGACCCGGGCGCGCGCATCGATGCCGCACTCCAGCGGGAAACGGCCGCGTTGGACGACGCGGCCCGCCAGCGCCAAGCGGTCATGGACATCCTCGCCGCCGACAGCGCCGCCGCCGTCCGAACCCGTGACACGGCCTGGGATGCCCTGGACGCGGCCATGACCGGACTGCCGGTCACCGCCGCGGACCTCACCCCGGATCGCCTGGCGGACACCGTCGCAGAACTGCGCGGCACCACCATGCGGGTCGACGAGATGCCCCGCCGCCTGGCGCGGATCGACGCACTGGAAACCGCCGCCGAGCGCTACCACGCCGCCGCCGAGCGGGTGGACATCCTGGACCGTGCCATGGCCACCGCCATGGAGCGCGACACCCTGCTCACCGCGGGCGCGGAGCTGATCACCGACCGGGTGGGCGTCATCGACGGCGACCCACCCCACATCCTGGTGGTCGGCTGGGGCAACACCGATGCGGCACGGGTGTGGGACGAAGCGCGGCAACAGTATCCGGAGCTGAGCGAGCGGGTGAACCGGGGCACGGTCGTGCGGGAACTGCGTATCGATTTCGACGACCAGGGCCGAATCACGGTGACGCGCGGCGAACTTCGGCATCCCGCCGACAACATCGTGCCGCCACCGGAACCCGCTGCCGCGCATCTGCACCCGCCAACACCCGGGGACCGCTTCCAGACCATCGCCCGCGAGGCTGATGAGCGTCTCCACGAACTGTCGCGGCAGACACTGAACCGGCTCGACGATATCCAACGCCGGACCGACGCAGCGTTCGACGACATCCTCCGACGGATCGGCAACGGTCTGGACGATGACGGCTCCGACGGGACGCCGACCGCGCCCGGGACCCCGGACGGTCCACCGCACGGCCCGGTATCGGACGCGAATCAGGCGGAGCCCGAGGGCTCCGCGCCCGCGCGGACCACCGTCGGCATCCCTTCCGACGGTGCTCCCACCGACGGCATCCCTTCCGACAGTGCTCCCATCGACGGCACGCCCACCGACGACGGCCCCAAGGGCGGCACACCTACCGACGGCACCCCCACCGACGACGGCCCCAAGGGCGGCACCCCGACCGACGGCACCCCCACCGACGGCACCCCCAACTCCAGCGAGGTGGACACCCCGGCCTGGGGCGACTCTTCCGCACCACGCGACGCGGTCGCCCCGGAGCCAACGCCGCCAATCCTGCGTTCGCTCGACGATCCCGCCGATTCGGTGCGAAGCCTGTTGGCGCAGACCGATATCGGCAGGCGGATACTCGCCGACCTCGACGCGGCTCCGCTGCGGCAGCGCTTCGACCACACGCACACCGACGGCAGGTCCGGCGAGACGCGGCGGGGGGATCTGTCCGTCGTCACCTACACCAGCGGCGTCGACCATGTGCGCCAGGCACTCTGGCTCGCGCACGAATCGCTGCACGCCGAGTACCTCACCGAGGGGCGCAGCGCGGTCGAGCGGATCCGGACCATGGGCCGGGACGAGTTCGTGCGGGCCATGATCGACGAGGAGGTCGAGGCCAGCATCCGCATGGTCGAATTGGCACAGCAGCTGCGGGAACTGGGGTACGAGATCACGGGCAGCGACACCGTCGCCCGGATCGAGCAGACCTACCGCGACGTCTACGAGCGTGCGGTCCGCGAGGCGTCGCTCGCTCCGTTCGCGCGCCGTGACCCGGATACGGCCGTGACCGCCGAGGCCGTCGACGATTTCGCGCGACGACTGGCCGGCGACGCCATCCGGCCGGAGATCGCCGACCTCGCCTCCGACGACGGCACGACCTACACCGACCTCTACGGCAGGGCCTGGGACGACGTCAACGCCGCGTCGCGTACCCGTCCCGGCGTGCCGCACCTGCCGACGACCGCCGAAATCGCCGACGGGATGCGCCGTTCCGCGCTCGACGGCCGGGCCGCCGAGCTGCGTGCGGCGGAACTCGCCACCGAGCTGCGGGAGGTGGCCGAGCGGGCGGCGACGACCGCCGAGCGCGTGCTGGCCGCCGATCCGGATATCCCACCCGTGCCGGACCCGACAGCGGATCGACCGGATCTTCGGCGGCAGGCCGAACAGCTGCGCCGACACCTCGAGGGCGCGCTCACCGACTCCGGAACTCCCGCCGACCGGCTCGCCGAACTGCGCCGCCTGGACCACGATCTGCGCACCCTGGCCGATCTCGCCGACCAGCGGGAACTGGCGTTGCGCGATGAGCGGCGGCACCTCGACAACCTCGCGGCCGTCGCGGCCCGCGATGTCCTCACCGCCGAGATTCCGGAGCGCGGGCGGCTGCTCGGTGACCACGTCGCCCTCATCCCCGGCGACCCGGGCGATCACGCGATCGCCGCGCCGGACCGTCTCGTCATCGCCGCACCACCCGGCGAACACCAGCGCGTGCTGGCTGAGGCCCTGCGCGACCCGGCGGTGGCCCAACAGATCTCACCGTCGGTCGCGCCGGAGGCGCGCACCATTCATATTGACGGGAACGGCCGGGTCAGCGTGGAAACCACCGATACCGTGCCGGTGGACCCGCACGGGCGGCCGGAGCCACGGGTCGACCAGCCCGACATCACACCGGGCCGGCTGGCGGATCAGTCTACGGCCGAACGCATCACGCGTCTGCGCGCGGTGCTCGCGGAGACTCCGGCCGGGCAATGGGCCAACGAGACTCTGGACCGCCACGGCGTCGCCTACACGCACCGGACGGGAGCTCCGGCACAGTACTACCCGGCCCGCAATACGCTGGTTCTCGACCCCGGTGCCACCGATGCCGAGCATCTGCTCGCCCTGACCCATGCCGCCATTCACGCCGACCTCGCGCACCGCGATCCGGTCGCCGTCCGGCATCGCATGCAGTCCACGCGCGAGGACTACATCCGCCGGATGCTCGCGCAGCACAGCCGGGCCTACGCGCTGGAGATCGTGGTGGCCATGCAAATGCGCGAGGCGGGCCACCAGCTGCCGGTGAGCCCGCTGGAGCAGGTGTACCGGGACGCGTTCGACCGGACGCGCGCCGATGTCACGCAGGCGCTGCCCGGCACGTCGGACGCCACCCTCGATCGGTTGGCCAACCAGGCGGGGTTGGAGGCGCTGCGCCCGGTGCTCGCGGACCATCGGACCACAAAAGCCGGTGAGTCCTACGCCGAGAGTTACGGCCGGGCCTGGGATGTCGCGCACGGCGTTCGCAGCTTCGCGGATCGGGCTCGGGCCGCCCTCGCGACGAGACCGAGCTCGGTCGAGGTACTCGGCGAAGGCAGGTCGCTGACCGAGCCACGCCGCACTGAACGGCTCACCTTCGACGACGGCACGGTGCTGCACCGCGTCACCATGCTCAACTCCCGGCATGCCGACGCCGAGCAGCTGGCCTCGCTCGTCGGCCGCGCGGTCGGGGCCGACGTCCCGCAGGTGTACCGCGACCCGCGCCGCGCGAATGTGGTGTACCTGGAACCGATGCCGGGATCGGTGGCCGGGGAGAAGTTCGTCGACGCCCACGAGATGTTCTTGGACGCGGCGGGCGCCCGGGAGCTAGGGCTGCTCGATGTGCTGACCGGAACCCCGGGCCGCGGCGACTTCGATTGGGTGCTCGCGCCCGGCAACCGCGTGAGCGGCATCGGCCACCACCTGAACTTCGGCAACCACCCGACCACCGGCGACGCGCTCAGCCCCTTCGCCCAGCATTTCCAGGTCCGCCTGCCCGACGGCACCCTCGAAGTAACCGATCACGCCCTCACCGCCGCCGAGCTGGAGGCCATCCGTCGCCGAATCGAGGCGCTGCGACCGGATTTCGCCGCCCGTGGCCGGGAAGGTTGGCACGATGCCGTGCTGGACCGGCTCGCGGAACTCGCCGATCACGCGGGTCCGGGGCACCCCGAGGGCATGGTCCCGGTCCCCGGGGGCGGTTTCGTCTCCGCGGACGGCGGAACGTATGTCAACCGCTACGGCGGCGACCACCGCCACGGCATCCTCGCCAGCGTCGACGCCGACGGCACCCTCACCCTCGAACTGCGCGCCGGACCCGCAACGGCGACGGGGTCGGAGATGTTCGCCGACGCCTGGCGCGTGCTCGGGGATCGGGTGCGGGCCATCGAGGGCAACTGGTTCGAAGGCGGCGGCAGTCCGCTCGGCGACAACCTCGCGACCTTCAACGCGACTCTCCAGGCGGGGTTCAGCCCCGAGGAGTCGGCCTGGTACACGCATACCGGCCAGCTCGCGGAGCGGTACGGGTTCACCGATGTCATCATCGACCGCAGACTGGATCTGGAAGGTCCGCTGGGTGAAAACCTGAGTGCCACAGTGAGATTCATTCGCCCGGAGAATGGCGCGGTCCTGCACGGGGGAACGCTGCCGGACGGCGAGGGCAGCACCCCGCTCTATCGCGGCATTCCCAGGAAACTGGAGAGCGGCATTCTGAATCCGGCGTATGTGGCGGCGCTGCGCGGCGACGCCATTCCGCGTGGCACCGAAAGCGTTTCAGCGGAAGAACATGTGCTTTCGAAGTCGGATGTCAGCGACTCCACCTCATGGACCCGTGATCCGGGGGTCGCCGAGGTGTTCACCAATGGTGACGGTCTCATCATGGAATGGCGGACGGGTGCACCGCCGGAGGGCGCCACCTGGCGGTTCAATCCGATCGAAGACTACGACCTGGCAATGCAATTGCAGCAGGTGGTCATTCAGGGCACCGTCAACGATGTGCGGGCCGTGCGCTTCGTCGCCGAGGACGCGGCACCCGAGGATTCCGGGGCTCCGCTGGATCCGCAGCCACTGTCCGACGGCAGCATGGACCCGGAGAACACCGACCTCGATGCGGGTATGCCGGATCTCGGGTCGGCCGCGCACACGCCGACCGGCCCGCAGGAATCGCGCACGCCCACGCTCGCCGACCGTGCGCTGACCATGCTGAAACGGCTGCTGGGCTCCCTGGCCGGGGATGAATGGGCGCTGCTCGCGCCGCGTGAGGTGGCCCAGGTCCTCCAGGACCGTTACGACGATCTGACGGTCTTCGGGGTCGAGGACCCGCAGGTGGACACCGAGGTCGTCCGCGAAATGGCCCGGACCGTCGACGAGACACTGCGCACCTATCCGGAGATCCGGCTGCGCCGCCTCGGAATCGGCGATCCACCCGACCAGAACTGGATTGCCTGGGCGGAGCCGAGAATCGGGTCCGACGGTCGGATGTACACCGACGCGATCATCCTGAATCGTGCGTACGCCGCGGACCCGCAGGCGCTGCGGGCACTCGTGGAGCACCGCGAGTCCGTCGGCTGGTTCCCGCCCGGGGTCTCCGAGAATCCGGTGCGGTCGATCCTGCTGCACGAACTGGGCCATGCGCTCGACAATGCCGGCAATATCGAGCATTGGGACCCGCGGACGCAGCGGGACTACACGATCGAGCGCTTGCAGGCGTACTACCGCGAGGAAGCCGGGGCATACGACCACGCGGGATTCGTGCAGTGGCTGAGCCAGTTGAGCGGTTACAGCTTCAATGGGAATCCGAAACTCCCGGAGAACCTGGTACCGCAGGAGGCCTACGCCGAGGCATTCGCGGCCCACGAGATCAACGGCCGCTACGCATCCGGGCCGGAGCGGGCGTTGTACTCCATTCTGGTCGATGCCGCCCAGCGATTCGCACAACCCGGATATGTACGCCCGACGCCGGGCAACTGGCCGGAACCGCTGCCGCGCCAGACGAATACGGCCATCGACACGGATGCGGGTCCGGGGCGCGAGCCGAATCCGATGTCCGCCGCACCGGATCCGGCGCGGAGTTCGCCGGAGCCGATACCGGCGCCCGATCCGGATCCGGTGGCGCACTACGACCGGTTGCTCGAACAGCACAAGAAACTGACGAAGGAACTGGAGTTCCAGCGCGCCAAACGCGATTACCGGTTCGCCCAACTGGGTGGCGGCAATCCGGAGCGGGCGCTCGGTACCGGTGAGTCGCTCCAGGCTACGCTGCTCCGGCTGCACCAGGAGACCGGATCGCAATCCGTCGACATCGGAGCACTCGGTGACGAGGGCCCGCTGCGAACCACCCGGTCGCCGGGGCCCGAGGAGCGCGCCTACCGAGTGGAAACGCTGTCGAAGCTGACCGAATCGTCGGAGCGGGTGCTCGGACTGCGCGAGCGGATTCTCGATCTCGAACAGCGGATGAGTGCGCTGGAGCGCGCCGGGGTCGACCGGGTGCGGCCGCCTTCCGAACTGGTCACGGCCGAACTCGCCCGGCTGGCGCAACAGCGGGCCGACGAACTGCTGATCACCAAACCCGGACGGCTCGCGCGCGATGAACTGGCCGGGCACCTGGGTGTACTCGACGACGAGGGCGTGGTGGACGAGTCGGCGCTGCGCCCCGACCGGCTCGCCGACACCCTGGCTCGGCTGCGCACCGACCTCCCCGACGAGCACCGGACCATCGCGGCTCTCGGTGACGTGGCGCACGAGGTGAATCTGGCGCACAACCGGATCGGGCGGCTCCAGGACGATATGGCACGGATCGCGGGGGAGTGGCGGACGCTCGCCGAATCCGAGGGCGCCCGAATGGAATCCGAGCGGGTGGCGATCGTGGACGGGGATCCGCGCCGGATCATCGTCTTCGGCCCACGCGATGAACTCGGCCATTCCCGCGCCGACCACGACCGGGCGCTCGAAGACGCGCTGCGCCGCAGTGCCGCGGTGGCACAGGCGCTCGTCGACCCGGACACCCGGCTCGAATACCGGCGAGTCCGGGCCGATCGCGACGGCAATCTGACCGTCGACGCGCTGCGGCCGCCCGAGGTGGACCATCTCACCGCCGGTGGAATCGGCTCGCAGCCCGGCGGTCGGTACGGCCTGGACCGCTTCGACAGCACCCGCTGGCGGGACGCCGAGGGGAACTGGCACGAAGTCGATCCCACGCGCCCGGACTGGACGGGCAACCGGGAAGGTGAGGTGCCCAAGAAGTACGAACCCCGGGACCTTCCGGAAGGCGTCAGCAGCTGGGCCGTGGACCAGATACAGGCCGCGGTCGTGGATGCGCTCGGCGTCGATCCGGCGACGGGGCGTCCAGCCGAGGCATTCAACCAGGATCTGTTGCCGCACTTCCCCGGCGGCGGCAGTCCCGCGGTGCCGGACGGCACGCCGATGTATGAGCTGCCGTACGCGGACGCGGTGTCCAACATCATGCGCGTGATCCTGGAAGTCGCGAAACTGAGCGGCTTCACCTGGTTCAAGGACTCGGATAATCCGGGCCGGATCCGTCCGGGGTTCAAGGGACATCCCTGGTTCCGGGATCGGCCCGCCGAGGTGCAGCCCATGGTGCGCGAATGGCGGCCCGAGGAGCACGCCGACGGCGCTGCTCGACCGCGCCCACCTCGGCATCGAGCCGACGGCGTCGTCGATGGCGTGCTGCGCGCCATGAACGAGTTCACCAGCCGTGACACCGATATGGGTGTGGCGGAGAGCATGCGCGAACAGCAGGAGGCCGCCGCGCGCAGGTGGGCGCGGGTGCAGGAATGGGCCGACGCCCAGTATGCCCGTTTCCGCGCCGACGACTCCGATCTGGACGCCATCACGCGCGGCCTCGCGGAGCATCGCGAGGCGGTACGGCGAACCCTCGTCGAGAAGCTGGCCAGAGCGCTGGGGCCCGATGCGGACGCGGACCGGCTCGCCACGCTGTTCTCCGACAAGATCAATGCCGCGATGGGCGTGGACCCACTGCCGCCCGCGTTCACCCGTGCCGAGATGGAGCAGATCAAGAACCATCTCATGCGGGACCGGCATCTCGTGTTGGATCCGGTCACCGGACAGCTGACGCGCAGCCCGCTGGACGCGGTCGCCGATGTCGCCGAGGCGTGGCACCGCCTGATCCAGGGCAAGCCCCTGCCGCCGGATCTGCTGCTCCTGCAAGATGCCCTCGCCGAATCCGCGTACCTGCGCGCGAATCCGACCGCGACCTGGCGCGAGGCCAATGCCCACGTCGCCGCGCTGGACGGATTCCATTGGGACGCGGCCCGCCCCCCGCTCACCGGCGACCGCGCGGGCATCCCCTACGAACCCATGCCCCTCCCACCACCCGCCTCCTTCCTCCCACCCCGCACACCGGAACATGCCACCGCGACAACCGAATCCGACGCTGCCACCGACAGCGCGACCGACACCACCACCCCGCAACCCGACGGCCCCACACGGCCGTTCGGCCCCGACGACCTGCCGACCGCTCAGCTCGATCAAGAAGAGGTAGCGACGACCCGGGCGGACCCGGACGGCCTGCCGACGGTGCCGCTGGATTCGGATGAGGTGCCGACGGTGCCGCAGGACTCGGATGAAGTGCCGACGGTGCCTCAGGACCCGGATGAAGTGCCGACGGTGCCGCAGGACCCGGATGAGGTGCCTACGGTGGCGCTCGACCCGGATGAGCTGCCGACAGTACCTCTGGACCAGGATGAGCTGCCGACAGTAGCGCTGGACCCGGACGAGATCCCCACGGGTCCGGTCGATCCCGAGACCGATGAGGGGCCCGGCCGGACGCCGGGCCCGGCCGGCCCGCAGGATCCCCCTGCCGACCCACCGTCCGGCCCGTCCACTCCACACGACGGCCACCGCATACCGTCGGCTGAATCCCCCCAGCCGCCGAGGCGAGGCTTCCGCTCCCACATCCCGCATCCACCACACGAATTCGAGGTCGAACTCCCCGATTTCGAAGGCATCGACCCCTTCGACCCCCGCCGATGGCTACACCCGGACCGGCCGAACCAACCGAATCAGCCGGAGCAGCCAACACACCCCGAGCAGCCGGGACAACCGGAAGCCCCAGACGCACCCGCACCACCGGCATCGCCCGAACCCCCGGATACGCCGGAATCTCCGGATGCGCCGGAACCTCCGGATGCGCCGGAATCTCCTGAACCCCCGGACCCCCCAGGGCTGCCGCAACCGCCGGAGCCACCCGAGCTTCCGGAGTTGCCTGAGCTGCCTGAGGTTCCGGAGCTGCCCGAGCTTCCGGAGTTGCCTGAGCTGCCTGAGGTTCCGGAGCTGCCCGAGGTTCCGGAGTTGCCTGAGCCGCCCGAGCTTCCGGAGTTGCCGGAGTTGCCTGAAGTTCCGGAGTTGCCTGAGCTGCCTGAGGTCCCGGAGCTGCCCGAGGTTCCAGAGCTGCCCCAACCTCCCGAGTTGCCAGGTTCTCCCGGGTCGCCGGACCTCCCGAGGCTGCCGGGGCGTCCAGACTTGCCGGGGCTTCCTGGTTACCCGGACGCACCCGGACGCCCTGACTTGCCGCAATGGCCCGACCTGCCTGAGCTTCCGGACCCGCTGCGGCCTTCCCAACCGCCCGAGTCGCCAGGGTCTCCCGGGCTTCCGGATCTCCCGCAGCGCCCCGAACTGCCGGATGTCCCCGAGCTTCCAGGGCGTTCAGACCTGCCGGGGCGTCCTGGTCTGCCGGACGCACTCGAACGCCCTGACCTGCCGGAGCGTGGCGAGTTGCCGGAGCCCGTGGATCTCCCCGAGCTGCCAGGACGTCCTCAGTCTTCGGATCTGCCCGAACAGCCAGGTCTGCCGCACGCGCCGGAGTCCCCGGACACGCCGGAGCGCTATACGCGGCCGCAGTCGCCTCGGCCGCTCGGCGTGTCCGAGCCGCTCGGAGTGTCGGTGCCGCCGGAGCTGTCGGCGCTTCCTG
>NZ_JASCXP010000075.1:0-22048 GCF_030010695.1 Nocardia sp. CC201C | reverse complement strand
GGGGTGCGGCCCCGGCAAGCGGTGTAGTCCCAGCAGGCGGTGCGACCTCGGTGGGCGACCCCACCCGCGTAGCGGGCGTGGCGGTGGCATCCGGTGACCCGGCGCTGACGCCCGGCTGCCCGGTCTCGCCACCGACGAGATCGGCTTCGGAGACGAGCACCTCGTACCGCTGTGCCACGACCGCGTCCGGCGCGGCCACCGTCTCCGGTGTCGCGGTGTAGAGCGGGTGGCCGATGATCTGCACGTGCGCGTACACCGCGTCGCGCAGTTCCTGCCGGGTCACGTTCTCGCTCAACAACATCAGCACTTCGTCGCAGCGGCGTTCGTACACCAGGCCACGCAGGAGCGCGGCCTGGTCGTCCACCCGCAGCTCACCGAGTTCGACCCGGCGCACATCGACGCGGCGGGAAAGCATGGCCGCCGCCAGCAGGTCGTCGGCGTCGCGCAGCTCGTCCCACCACTCGCGTGGGACTTCGGCGCCTTCCCGCAGCTGGTCGAGGATCTTGGTGCGCAACCGGCGCACCGCGGCCGCTTCCGGTGTCGGAGCGCTCGTCTGCCCGACCCGGGAGTGGGCGTCGATCGCCAGCCCGAGGCAGTGGTCGCGGAGCTTGTCGTCGGGCACGCCGCCGACCTTGTCCTGCAACCGCGGCATGCCGGTGAGCGCCAGACGGTCCACCGTATCCGGCGTGTGCACGCTGAGATCCACCTCGTCGGAGGGCGGGACCGCGGACTGCATCGAGACGTCGCCGAAACGTTCCCGCAGACCGGAGTCGATCTCCGCCGAGGAGACCAGGGCCGTCAGCCTGGCACCGGATGCGGCGCCGATCGTGAGGCTGAACTCGGCCAGCACCCGCGCCGGGTCCGAGATGCCCTCCCAGGCGGTCTCGGCGCCGGCCACGGCCCACGGCAGCGTGGTGCCCTGCGGCACGTAAACCCCGGCGGGAAGCCAACCCCGGCCCTCGTTCGAGGTCACCAGCACCATGGCGCCACCCGGCCCGCGCAGCACCGACACCGCCCATTGCAGGCCGAGCGCGGAAGTCCTTACGGCGGAGAGAATTCCGCCGAGCAGCGTGCGGGCGAGCACCAGGTCGTCATCCGGCTGCCCGCCCACCACGAAGTCGGGTCCGGCGGCCTTGTCCCTGGCATTGGCCAGGGCGGAGGCGAATGGCGCGATCGGCATCATCGGCAGACCCACGCCATTGGCGGTCGACCCGCCCGGTGTGCCGGAAGCGGTCTGGTCCGCGCCGCCGGGAATGCCGGCGGCGGGCGTCATCACCGCCGGTGGCACCACGCCGCCGGGCGGCGTCGACGCGCCGGGCGTGGTTCCGGACGGTTGCGCTCCCGTGCCCGTGGTGGCCGGGGTGGTCGACTGCGTGGTGTCGCCGGGCGCTGTCGGGCTTCCGGCGGCCGAAGGGGCCGCGGCCGCCGGTGAGGTGGCTGTGGCCGCGGGTGCCGTCGGTTCCGCGGCCGGAGTGGTCGCGGCACCCGCACCGAGCCCTGTGCCGATCGGTGCGCCGTTCAGACCGGGGTCGGTATTCGCGGCGGCCGGTGTGGTGACGGCGGGAGCATCGGCCGACGGGGCACCGTTGATCGGAGTCGGTTGACCGGCTCCGGGCGTCCCGGGCAGCTGCGATGGCGCACCGAATTCGTCACCGGCCCGGCGGAATCCGGAGGCGATGTCGTCATCGGTGCGTTCGTAGCTGTTCGCGGCGGCCCGGAGTGACGCGGCGGTCTGGTCGTGCTGATCGGCCAGACGCTCACCGGCGAGCTGGCGCGCGTTGTAATACTGAACGAGGGCCTTGTACACCGGGAAAGCGATCTTGCCGTAGGTGGGCAGGAAGTTGTCGAGCCAGGCCGACGGCGGCTGCGCCCACTCCCGGGTGTCGCGGGCGACCCGGTCGTGCTGATTCGCGAGCTGACGCAATACTTCCGGGTCGATATCCATCCGGTCCGGCATGCTCGCTCTGTCCTTTCCCGCGCCTGTGGCCTACATTCTCCGACCTTCCCAGTCGTGGGAGGTTCGGCCGCGGCGCGGATCAGCGCGGCGGTGCCGTGACGACCGGCCGCCCGCCGCCCGGATCGGCGGGACCGGCGGGTGCTTCCGGGATGAACTGTGGATGCCCGATGATCTGAGCGTGGGCGTATACGGCGTCCCGCATCAGCTGTCTGGTGGCCTCGGCCCCGCCGGGGATTGCCGCGGCCTCCGCGAGCAAGAGTACGAGTTCGTCGCACCGGCGTTCGAAGACCATGGCGCGCAGCACGGCACTGTCGGGTCCGGCCTTGAGCTCGCCCAGGTCCACCCGGGAGGCGTCCATCCGGCGGGTCAGCATGGCGGCGGTCAGCAAGTCGTCGGCGTCGCGCAGTTCGTCCCACAGCTCCGGTGGCACGGGCTCGTCCCGGCGCACCATAGCCAGAATCCGTTCTCGGACTTCACGAGTCATGACTGCCTCCGACCCCGGAGCGGTCAGTGCGGCGACCTTCGTGTGCGCATCCCACGCCAGCCCGGCGCACCGTGCCGCCCTCTCACCCCCGGGGATCGCGTCGGCCCGCACGGACAGTTCCCGCGCGCCGACCGCGCCGAGTCGGTCGACCAGTCCCGGGGCCGGCGCCCGCAGGTCCCACCGTGCCGAGGCCGGGACCGAATCCGCCATCGGCAGTTCCCGGAACCGGGCGCGCAGGTCGGGACCGATCGTTGTCGACGAGGCCAGCGCGGTGAAGCCCGCCGCGGAACGCTGCCCCCACGCCAGGCCGAACTCGACGAGCACCCGGGCCGGATCGGCTATCCCCTCCCAGGCCGCACCGGCCCGTTCGGATTCCGACCAGAGCCACGGCATCGAGGCAGCCTCCGGCAGGAACAGTCCGGTGGGCAGCCAGCCCCGGCCCTCGTTCGAGGTCAGGAAGGCGCTCAGGCCGGCGGGTCCACGCAGCGTCGCGACCGCCCAGTCCAGCCCGAGCACGGTGGGACCGACGGCGGCGAGCACTCCGGCCAACAGGGTCCGGGCCAAAACCAGATCGCCGTCGACACGTTCGCCCACCAGGAACGACGGCGCGGCGGCGGCGACCATCGCGGCGCCGACCACCTCTTCGGCGCGTTGCGGTTCGTCACGCTCGGCCGTTGTGTCGTCCCGCCCGAGCGGGGTCGACGGCCGGTCCGGCCGGGCATCGGCTCGCTGTGGCGGCGCACCCGACGAAGTGCTCTGAGGAACAGCAGAATTCGGTCCGAACACGCCCGATGGCGACCGCGCCGCAGCGGTCGCATTGGCCGATGCCGCCGCTGCGGCGGTGCTCGCCGCACCAGCGGTTGCCACCGTCGACTGTGAAGCGATCGCCGGCATCGGCGGCGGCGCGGTCACCACCGCGGGCGGCAGCACCTGGCCCGGCGCGACGGGTCCGTCCGCCCACCCGGTCCCCCCGCTCGGCGCGACGTCGAGGCCGAGCGCCGATCCGTCGCCGCCGATGTCCGCGGCCCCCTCGCCGCCGGTGTCTCCGGCCCCCTCGGTATCGCCGACGTCTCCCGACCTGTCGGTGCCGCCGACATTTCCGGACCCCGTGGTGCCGTCCTCGCTCCCGGAGGCGCGCTCACCGGCCCGGCCCACAGCCGAATCCTCAGTGTCCGAGGTTGTCTCGTCGTTGTCCGGGTCGGTGACGGCCGGCGCCGTCCGGCCCATCCCCGCCCCGGTCGGACCTCCGGTCCCCGTATCGACCGACGGGTCGTGCCACGGCCCGACGGGCGGCACACCCGGCATCGGGTCGACCACCTCCGGCCCGCCCACCCGTTCGGCCGGCGGACCGGGGGGCTCGCGACGTTCTGGTCGCCCCGGCGCATCCTCGCCGGCACGCGCGTCGTCACCGATGGGCATCGTGGAATCCGGCTCACCCCAGCCCGCCGGTGGCAGCGGGAATACCGCATGCGGACCGCGGGCATCCGGACCTCGCGGCTTCCCAGGAGGCCCGGCCGCGTCCGGCCCCGGCGGAGCGTCGATATCCGGTTCGGTCTCCGCCGACGGTGTGGCCGAGGGCGATTGCGGTTCCGGTGCCACCGGCCGATTCGGCGCCAGCGGCCCAGGCTGCCCCAAATGGTCGGCGATAGCGGTCAATTCCGGCAGTGAGACCGGACTGATCGAGTTGAGGGCGGCGGCGGCGATATCGTCGACGTCCGCCCGAGCCCGCGCGATGACGGCGGCGATCCGTCGCTCCCGCTCGGCGGCACGGTCCGCCTCCGCTTCGCCGTCCTCGTCCTCGTCGTCCTGCGCCGCAGCAGCACGCTGCTCGGCGCGGATGTCGCGGTCCGCGCGCTCGACGATATCCAGGATCTGATTTCTGGTCCGGTACACCACATCCGAGTAGCTGCGCAGCACATCGGCGGTGGCCGCGAGAGCATCGGAATAGGCCTGCGGATCATTGCGCTGGGCCAGCATCCGATCCTTGACCGACTGCAATCGGCCGCTGGAGCGCACCCGCTCATCGAAGTCGAGACGCGCTCGGGCCGCATCGTCGGTGTTCATCGCCCGCGATGCCTCCCGAGCGGCGGCTTCCAGTGCACTCCACTCCGCCGGGCCGATCGCGGGCCAGTTCCCGCCGACGATCTGGTCCCAGTGCGCGCTGTGCTGTTCCGGTGCCATTACCGCACGTACATCAGATCGATTCGTACCGTGTCCGAGATCCGTTGTGCACGTCCGCGGCGCCCAGCTCGGAGGTGCCGAACAGGGCGTCGACGAGTACATCGTCCGCACGGCCGGCGCTGGACCGGGCGGCCGCCGCGAAGGTGGATCGCACCCATTCGAGCTGATCGCACATGGCGCGGTCAAGGTCGGATTCCGGCTTGGTCTCCGGTCGCAGGGTGTCCGCGGACCCGCTCGCCACCTCCGTGGCCGTGTGCACGGCCGTCGTGAATCTGCCTGCGGCGGAGGTGATCTCCGACGCATCGTCGATGTCCAGTATCGGTCCGCCGCTGTCCGACATCGGCTACTCCGTTCCTAGGTGGCGTGCTCGAGTCAGGACCTGGTGCCGAATTCGGCGTCCTCCATGGCGCGGTAGGCCGCCTCGGTCGGCAGATCGAACGCGTCGATCGTGTAGGGCCGCGCCCCTTTGTATTCCATCTCGGCACGCAGCCCGACCCGTGATTTCTGATGTGCCAGCCGCGCCAATTTGAGTATTTCGGCGGACAGCCAGGTCTCCCCGAACTCCCGGGCGTCGTCGGTGAGGTGCAGGCCGATGATCTCACCGTCCCGGTTGCAGGCCACACCGACCGTATTGTCCGGATTGAAGACTTCGTAGGTGCGCTTGCCCCAGTCCGGAGCCGCAGGGGTTTCCTCGTCTTCGCCGAGGTGCGTGTCGTTCATCAGCTGTTGTCCTCCGCCATCCGTGGGTCCAGGGTCGCCGACAGCGCCGACCAGGTGGTGTCGTCGATGGTCATCACCTTGCGCAGCCGCCAGAACCGGGTGCCGAGATAGCATTCCCCGCTGCCGTCGGCCTCGACGTCGAGGTGATCGGGGCTCTCGGTCGTGGGGTTGAGCGTGACCGTGGTGATCGGGGGCCGCGCATCGTCGATATTGATGAGCGTGGCTCCGCCACCGGGAATGAAGGTGTGCCGGTATCGGTCGCTGCCCCCGATGGCGGTGGCAGCGCTGTTGGTGGTCAGCGTGATCTCGGGGTTGAGCATCAACTGCATGGCCCAGGAGCGGGCCACGCACTCGGGGCGGTCGGCATTGATCGCCATGCCGAGCGTGGACTCGAGATCCACGATGAGCGCCGCCTCCGCCGAGGTGATCCCGACGACCACCAGTCGCCGCGAGCTGTCCGCCGGATGCGGCAGATCCTCGGCCGACAGCGTGATCGCGTCGGAGCCGCCCTCGGCCCCGGTGGCCGGATGCACGGTGACCGTGCCGGTGGCCACCGCCACCGTGTACGCGGCGATCGGATTCGATTGTCGCGCACCGACACCCGCCAGCCGCTGCAAACCTTCCTCGTACAGCCACCGCAGGGTCTCGGTGACGGTGACGGTCCCGCCGACCTCGGTCACGATCGCGGCCCCACGGCCCCGGGCACCGTTTCCGCTTGCGTGCCACTGTCTTCCGGCACGGTGCTGTCCATGATGGCGCGGTGTTGGCGCGCGGCGTCGGCGGTGCTCTCGGTGACCGCCGCCATGATCTCCTGGACGAGTTCGTCACTGGTGTGCCGCATCGTGGTGCCGGGTGCCAGGTACAGGTCGGTGAGCCGGCCCATGGCGTCCACTTCCGGGATCACATCGCCACCGGGTGAGGGCCGGCGAGCGCGGATCTGGTCGATCCGTTCCCGCATATCGGCGATGCGGTGGCGCAGATCGCGGGCCATGTCCAGCGCCGCTTGCACATCGGGATGGATTTCGCTCATGCGGAGCCTCCAGCATTGTTCTGGGTCTGGGCAGCCGGGGCCGGGGTCGGCGGGGTCACGGTGGGGGCGATCACCGGTCGTTCGCCGATCACCGATTCGGTGTGCGGGGTGTCGTCGACGTACATGAGCCGGTCCGGATGCCAGGCGACGACCCGGCCCCGGTCCCCGCCACCGCCCGCCCCGGCGCCGCCCGCGCCCGGCATCATCGGCATCATCGGCATATAGCCACCGCGGCCCATCATCGTTCCCGTCGGGGAGGACCCGGACCGGATGGGTTCGAAGGCCGAAGGGCGGGATGTGCCCGCGCCGCCTCCGGATGTGGCGGAGGGTGCGGCGCTCATCGGCATCGGACCGAGCGTGTACGCCGGATCGACGCCGGGTCCGGAGCCGTCGAACGATCCCGGTGGGCTGGTGCTCGGCGAGACTCCGTCGTAGTTGCCGTAGTCGCCGTAATCACCGTAGCTGGGATAGTCGTCGTAGGAGCCGTCGTAGGCGCCCTCGGTGAGCGTCTGGTCGGCGGCCAGCATCCCGCCCTGGCTCAATGCCGACATCAGTGCCGGCAGCAGCGCCTGGAGCATGCTGGCATCACCCTCGCCGCCGCCCTTGCCATTGCCCTTGGCGGCGTCCTCGATCATGCTCCCCTCGTATCCGCCGATCGCTTCCGCGGAACGCAGATTCAGCTCCTCCCACTTGGCGAGCGCGGCCGAGGTCGCGGCCTCGTTCTTCGACCGCATGGCCCGCAGCAGTTCCTTGCGGGCGGTGAGGATCTCCGACGGCGTGGGATGTTTGTCCTTGGCGATCCGAAACGCGTCGCTGTAGGCGTCGACGCGTTCTGCGAGCCGATTCAGCTGCCGCCGGATCCGGTCCAGCCAGTCGTTGTGCCGGGTGAGTTCGGCCGACGCCTGCGCGCCGACCGGTGTCCAGTTCCGCAACACCTCGGCGGCCGCACCGACGCGGCGACCGGCGTCGGCGGCGGCCCCGTTGTCGAAGGCGCGCAACACCTCCGCGAACCGAGCCGGGGCCGCCGGACCCGGACCGGCGTGCAACATCTGTGCGAAGGTCAGCGTGTCCACCGCGGCACCGGGGTCCGGAAACGTGATGACGGGCGGCACCAGCATCGGTAGGTTGCCGGGTAGCTCCGCCGGGTTGTCGACCTCGGCACCGGAGGTCCCGCCGAGCAGCCGGGAATTGGTCGAGTCGGTGGCCGCGTAGTCCACGGCCGCCGCGCCGACCTCATGGGCGGACCGCTGCACCACGCTCAACAGACCCCGCACCCCGTTGAGCAGTTGCGCCGCTTCGTTGTTGAGCTGTGGGACCATTCCGGCGGAAATCGGGTCGGAGCCGGCCGGCGTCACCCACTCGGACGGGACGGCCGCGCCGGTCACCCGCACCAGGTCGGCGAGTGCGGCGGCCGCTCCGACGAGTTCCTCCGGATCGACATTGAGCACCACGGCCTCCTCCTCCCGCCTATTGCCGCCTCGCTATCCGCGTCGGACGCTTCCCGATGGGCTCGGGGTGGCGCGGACGTGACAGCCCCAGTTCACCCAGCTGCGCGGGTGACCAGCCGCCGTCCAGTGCGGCGTCGTAGGCGGCGGACAGTCGTTCGGCGGCTTCGTGATAGGCCAGGTCGGCTTCGTGCACCTGCACGGCGAGGCCGGCTTTGCGCTCCAGATCCTCGCTCTGCGAGAGGATGTCGCGAGCCTCTCGGAGAACACCGTCACGGTCTCGTGCCATCTGCGGTTCCTGATCCGTCGAGCCACTCCCTGGCTTTCCTCATCCGACGACCCCATTGTCGAACATCCCCAACCGTGGGAACGCCGATCACGACCGGGCCGGTGGATCGAAACAGTGATCACCGACGCACCGGCCCCGTGGCCGAGCCGGTGCTCCCGTCGATGGTGACAGGCCGGTGGCCGCCGCGGGCTACCGTCGACTCCCATGAGTCACCCCAGCCCGACTCCGTGGTCGCGCCTGCGCGACGGACGGGACGAGGTCTGCACCGCGGGGGCTCCGGAGCCCGCACGGCCGGGTCCGGATGCGCCATCGCCGCCCGGCCGGCCGTTGAGAAAGGTTCCGCGTGCCGGGATTTCGATCGTCGGGATCGTCGTGGCTTTACTGATTGTCGCCGTGGGCTGCTGGGCCACCGACGGGTCCGGCGGACCGGCCGAGACACCGGTTCCGACGGGTCGCGGCAGCACACTGGGAACGGTGGTCGCGGCCGAGGGTGCGCTGCTGCGAGTCCGCGGCGTCAACGGCGGTTCGACCGCGGTTCACACGAATACCGACACCAGTGTGTTCGTCCTCGGCGGGACCGAGGTGTCGGACGTCCGGCCCGGCGCCATGATCTTCGTCCGGGGTGTCACGTACTCGGACGAGTCAATGCTCGCCGAGTTGATCATCGGGGCGTCGATGCGGTTGCCCGACTTCCGATTTCCCGACGCGCCTTTTCCGGACCCGCCGGGTCCTCCATAGTCGAATCCCTCGAACGTTTCGGCTGACCGGACCGTAGCGACCGATCTACCCGGATGCCACAGCACGGTCAGGAGCGCGACGAAGACCGTGACCGCAGCGGCGCCACAACTCAGCGTCGCCGCGAGTTCGAAGCTCGAACCGGCGGCGGTCGGCGCGGCCGCATCCGCCGCCGGGTTCTGGTTGCCGGTGAGGAGCGTATCGAGCAGATCGCCGAGACTGCCGTCGAGGGCATCGGTCCGTTCCGTGAGCGCACGGAGTTCGGACGCCTTGCCGTCCAGGTAGTACCGCACGGCCACGACGAGCAGCGCCGAGGCCGAGGCTGAGGCGAGCACCAGGCGCGACAGCGTTCGAACCGGGATCCACAGCCGCAGCAGGACCGCGGCCACGGTCACGACCAGCGCGGCGACGGCCAGGAAAGCCCATGCGCCACTGATGTTCTCCTCCGGACGGCCGTAGGCGATCGGCCAGTCGACGATATTCCCGAAGGCGTCGACGGTGACGGTGCCGTTCGGTCCTGTCGCGGACAGCCAAGGCTGGAACAGTAGTACCAGGGTGACCAGACTCGTCACCGCGATACAGAGATAGCCCCAGCCGGATCGGAGATCGAAGCGGCGCACGGTCACCGCTCGAACGAATTCCTCGTCGCCCGCGTACAGACGGGTCGGATCTTCCTGAACTTGCCAAGGCGTTTGAGTGGACATTTCTCCAGGCTCTGCAATACCCGTGTCGATCACCATTACGAACACCGACGCGAGTGTCGAATAATTTGTTCTGCAATGGGCGCCATCGGCCACTGACGATTGAGTACGTTAGCTTGGCCGGAACATGAGAACAAGGCAGATCGAAGGCTTGTGACCCTATTAACAAGCACACTGCGACCCCGGTCACAATCAACACGAATTCTACTCGCCAGTAGGCGCGAGTAATTTGGATGGAGCCTGCTAGCTTTTTCCGGAATCGCCGTCCGGCGATCGATATTTGTTCGGTTTGCGACCGATAATGCGCTGGCTGATACACGCCAGCGCCGAGCCGATCGAGGTGATGCTGGCGAACATCGCGGCGGGCGTGAGGCTCGCGGAGGAGTACCCGACCTCACGCATGCCGGGCAGGATGAGCTGCCCGTTTCCGAACGCCCAGGCCATCAGGGAACCGACCTGGCCGCCCAGGTCCCACCGGCGGGTCGTCATGGCCTTCAGGTCGGATCCCTTGCTGTTGAGGTAGACCAGCGTCGCCAGCACGAATACCGCGGCGGCGACGGTGGCAATCGTCGCCAGCCGGTCCATCAGATCGGATCGAAGACGAAGATAGATCAGCACCGTGACGACCGAGATGGTGAGGGCGGCACTGGTGAACAGCGCCCACATTCCGGTGACATCCGCGGTAGGCGATTTGAGCTGCGACCAAGCGGTCAGATAATTGGTGGTTGCGTCGATCCGGCCGAAGGCATTCGCACGCACCTTTCCCCCGGGACCGGATGCGATGATCCACGGCTGGAACAACAGCAGAAAGGTGACGATACTGCCGGCCACCGCGAGCACATAACCCCATTTGCCCGCCAACGCGGCGCGCAACACTCGAAGTACCGGGTGACCGGCCCGCGCCAATGCCGCTCCGCTGATTCGCCGTCCCGACGGTTGTTCCGGGGAGTGCTGAACCGCCTTCGGTCCCCAAGGCGTGGGTTGCACCATAGAGATATTCTATGGGTCTGCCCAGCACTGGGAACTCGGCATCAGCCGACCGCCGAAATCGGCATCGCGGGCACCGGTTGCACCGTCGGGTCGGTCGCCGGGACGGCGTCCAGCGCTGTCGAACGGGACCCGCTCTCCTCGATGCCCGGCGGGTGGAAGAATCCGGAGAACGCCCCGAAATCGCCTTCGGAGTCGCTCATTTCGGGGCCGAACGGTTGCAGCACACCGTCGACGATCACCTCCAGCGTGCCGTCTCCGGACGAACCGCCATCCTCGGGGCCGAACACCACCAGCAGCGCTGTCCGGCCGTCCTCCCACATCGCGATATCGCCGGTGATCAACTGGTTCGGATCGACCCGACTGCCCGGGTACTTGTCCTTCGGTTCCCCCGACTTCCCGGACTCCATGCCGTAGGCGGCCCGGGCGTCGGTGCCCGTGGTGTCGGCGAACGCGGCTTCCAACGCGTCGTAGACCTTCGGGTACACGTACTGGTGGCGGCCGTCTTTGAAATCGAAGAGCACCTTGCCGTCCTCGCGGGCGGTTCGGGGCGGGGTTCCGGAATCCTGCGGGGCGGTCGCACCCGGCGTCGGTCCGGTGTGCGGTGTGGACTGGCCCGGCGGCGTGCCCGTGTTCTGGGGGGTCTGTGGGCTCTGCTGTCCCGGCGGTGTGGTCGGCTGCACCTGCGGCGGCTGCACCTGAGGCGGCTGCACCGGTGACAATCGCTCCCGATCGAGGCGGCGCGGATCGTTCTCGTTGCCCATCAGTCCGCGTTGGCCGAACCCGTTCTGCGCCATCAGCAGTGGCAACAGTGAACTCATCAGGTTCGACCCCATACCGGCCAGGCCCGATCCCATGCCACCGGTCGGCGGTGACACCGGGGTCGGAACCGACGGCGAGGTGGGGTCGTTCGGCCGGCCCGGATTCGGGGAGACCGGATCCCGGCCACCCGGTGCGGACGGACTTCCAGGAGTTCCGGGGAGGCGTCCGGGGTCTGACGGGTCCGAAGGGTCCTTGGGGGCCGGGGTATTCGGCGTGGGCAAACCCGGCAACGGCGAACTCGGATCATTCGGCTGCGGTTGAACGGGAGGCACGCCGGGCTTGTAGGGATTGCTCGGATCCTGCGGCAGGTTCTGCCACTTCTTCGTAGTCTCCTCGAGTGCCTTGCGCATGCCCTCCAGTTCCTTGGCCGTCCGCGCTTCCTGATCCTTGATCCACTTCGCGATCTCGGAATTCGTGCCGGAGCGCTCCTCCATGATCGACAGGCTCTCGGCGAACGCCTGCCCGAGCAGATCGACGAAACTCGCGTCGGTGCCGTCGGATGTCTGCGCCTTCAGATTTATACCGCGGATCAGGGCGGAGATCTGGTCCCGACCGAGTTTCGTGTTCTCGGCGGTCTCGACGATCGATTTCGCCACCTCCCGCTGCCTGGCGTCGAACCGCCCCGCCGTCTGCACCAGCCTGCTGGCCGCCTCCTGATACGCGGCGGGCGTTTTCGCGCCGATCTGCATGGGCACCGTCGGCAACGGCGGCACGGTCACCTTGTCGGTATCGAAATTACTTGCATCACCGAACAACTGCCATTCGTCGCTGAGCCCATCGGCCAGCGAACCGCTGCCGTACAAACCACCTCGAGCGCCGTGCCAAGCCTGCAGATCGGCCGAGATACCTTTCGGCTGGAACAGAAACCCCACCGGTTGCCCCGGCGGGCCGCTGCCCGGCCCCGGCTTGAACTCCCCCTCCCCCATGGACTCGACGTGGCCGCCGACCCAAATCCCCGGCGCCGCAGTGCGGTCGGTCTCCGGTGAACCGCCGACACCGGCCGGATCATCCGAGTCCCAGCGGCCGGGAGCTACCGACCACGCCGCCAGCCCGCCGAGACCACGCAGGACGTTGTTCCCCATCCCCGCCCGTGTCGCCGTACCCCAGCGACCACTGCGTTCGCCCGATCGGAACAGGTCCCGATACCGATCCGCTCTCGTATTCGCACTGTTGGCAGCGGTTCCCTCCAACCGCTGCTGGGCTCTCGCTCTGATATCGCGGCGCGCCTGGTCGGCGGCGTCGCTGCGAAGCTGTTGCCTGCTCGGCGTATTGCCGAACGGATTCCTGGACCGCAGGTTCTGCGCGCGACCGCCGAAATCGCTCAGGGGCTGGTTCATGACTCGCTGATGCGCCCGGTTCCCGAGTCGGTCCAGCCGTGTATCCATACCGTTGGCCGCGGCTCTGCCAGCACGGTTCTGCAAGAACCGCCTGCCCACGCCCGCGTCTTCGAACCCATTGCGCAGCACCCGCGACAGCCCGCCGCCCGCCCCGGCCCCCACCAGACCCAGCCCGGCGGACACCCAGGCATTGCCCGACGTGAAGTCGATCTCCCCGGCCTGGATGAAACTGCCCGCCATGCCGCCCACGGCTCCCCCGATGAGTCCACCGGCACCCGGCACGATCATATTGCCGACCACGGGTGCGGCGACACTGACGCCGAGCGAGAGACCCGTCTGCCACCAGCTGCTCATCGAGTCTCCTTACGCCGGAACCGAAGCGACGGCCGAGGTATCGGCCTCCGGCACCGTTCCCGCCGTCCGATCCGCCGGACCGGCGACGTCGATCCCGGGCGGATGGAAGAAGCCGGAGAAGGGTCCGAAATCTCCTTGGTTGTCGCGCATTTCAGCGGAGAACGAGAGCAATTCACCGGCCACGATCACCTCCAGGGTCCCGCTGCTCTCGGTATCGAAAGCGACGACCAGAGCGGTCCGCTGATCCCACCGCGCGACATCGCCGGTGATGAGTTGATACGGATCCACCGGGGCGCCGAGACGCTGCTCGTTCAGCGCCACGGCGGCGCTCTCGTAGGCTGCCCGCGCGTCGGTGGTCGCGGCATTGTCGAACGCGGCGTCCAATGCGGCGTAGACCACCGGCGACACCTCCTGGGTGCGGCCGTCCGGGAAGGTGTACACCATCGGTTTGTCCGTGTTCGGCCGCAGCATCGGCTGGCTGCTGGAGACCTGCGTACGTGGTGTCGTGGCCGAGGTGTTCGTCGCCGGGGTGTTCGTCGCCGGAGTATTCGCCGTCGTGGTGGCTGGTTGCTGGCCCGTGGTGGACGTCGGCGGCGCGGCCGGGCCGGACTGCACGATCCCCGGCTGTTCCGGACCGGGGTCGGTGTCGCGCCGCTCGCGTTCTTCGTCGCCCTCGGTCGGTTCTTCTCGCTGTTTCTGGTTCAGCAGGCTCGACAGCAACAGCGGGTCCAGTCCCGTCCCGGTCGACGGTGCCGCGGTCGGTGTCGGGCTCGATACCGGCGTCGGACTCGACGTGGGCGGCGTCGTCGATCGCGGCGGTGGAGCCTCCGCAGGGGTGCGGTCGTCGCCGCCGACGCCCTCACGGATCGCGCTCGGATTGTCCGCACCGCTGCTCCGGCTGGCGTCGCGGATGGCGGTCGGTGTCCCGTTCAGACCGAAATCGATCGGCCGGAACTGGCTGCCCGTCGTACCGCCGTTCTGGTACTGGTTCGGATTCGGGTAGGGATACGGGTACGGATACGGCGTCTCGTTGCCATTGCCTGATTCGTCACCATCGGTTTTGTCACCGTCGCCCTCGCTCCCGTCCTTCTTGTCGTCGGCCCCGGGAGCATCGGCTTTGAGCTTTTCCACCTCGCTCGCGAGCGCCTGCAGTTCGGTGGTGGCAGCGTCCATGATTCCGGTGATCGCGGCCAGGTGGGTGTCGATCAGCTGCGTCACGAAGTCGTCCTCATCCATCGGACCGGTCGCCCGCGCGATCGCCCCCTGCGATATCAGCAGCGACAACTGCTCGACATTCGTCGGATTGACGGTGGCGAAGTCCTGCAACCCGGCGACCGCGGTCTCGACCTGAGTCCGCGAGGTTTTCGATATCCGGGCCACCTCCTCGAGCAGGATCGACTGCTCCTCCTCGGTCAGGCCGAGCGCCGCATCCGCGGCCAGCAGGTCGTCGTACTTGGTTTTCAGCTCCTGCGCGCTCGACACGTAGCTGATGATCGCGGCGCTGTCCTCACCGGAGGTCTGCTGGACGCGGGATCTGGCGGGGGCGTCCTCCGTATCGCCGCGGCCGAACATCTCCCAACTGGTGTAGACGCTTTCGGTGAAGTCCTCGTAGTTCTTCTCACCACCCGTGGACAGCAGGTCCAGCCCGTCCGGCCAGTTCGCGCTGGAGCGATCCGGGCCGTACACATGGGCGGTGTAGGCGCTGTCCACGGTGAGCCGACCGTCTCTGATGAGCTTGGACGTGTAGTCCATCGTGGGGACCGGCCCGGCGGCACCTCCAGCCTGGAGGGCGCCATAGTTTTCCCTGGCGTTCATTCCTCCCCACGTGCCGGCCCCGGACCCGAGTCCGCCCATGATGTATCTGCCGGTACCGACGTTCAGCCCCGTACGGGCACCGTTCCACGCGCCGGGTAGCGCCCCACGGAAACCGTTGGTGAAAAGCCCTTTTCCGCCCTCCTTGAGACTCGCGCCCACGGCCTTGCCACCCGCCACCGACAGCGCCCCCCGGAAACCGAGCGAACCGATCCCGCCGCCGATCAGACCTAATGTTCCACCCAGCGCGGCGTCCCCGAGTGCTTCGCCGAAACTGTTGCCCTGTCTCCAGGAATTGAGCCCCGAGGCAGCACCGCCCAGCAGCGCGGCACCGGCCGGACCGGCGATGAGGAACCCTCCTACACCGGCCGCCCCGACCAGGATGTCATCGCCGTACTCACTGAAGAAGTCACCGACGCCGTCCCAAAAGCCCATGGGCTCACCCGCCCTGGGTCAGACGGTCGGTGGTGAACACCCGTCCACGATCGATCCCGTCACGGTCTCGAGTCATCGGCAGTTCCTGATCCGTCCCGGTGGTGGACTGTGTCGACCGCGTAGTCCGGACCAGCACGCGACGCACGCGCCCCATCCCGACTACACCTTGACTTCCTTTCCGACCACCCCATTGTCGAACATCCCCACCGCTGGGAACGCCGCCAGCGCCTCGGGAAGCCGCCGGGCCGCTGACACACTGACCGTGGGATCGCGATACCCGTCGACTCCGCCGGTCGAGCCGTGATACACCGCACGGAGGCGGATCCATGCGCTGTCATGAATAGTTCCCGCTGCTGGCGAATCACGCTGCACCGGTTAGGTTTGCATCGCTCCGGACGGCAGAACGCCCCAGCTACGGCAGATTACGTGGCAGCGACCGCCGGTAGCTCTCATAGTGCTCGAGAAAATTCGACGAAATCTCCGGCGGCATCCGGATAACCTGGTGAATCGTATTGGCTATCACAAATATTCAGTCGTACTCCCATCTGACCGCAGTCGATATCGAATCCTTCGGACGCGAACTCGATCAGATCCGAACAGACATCGAGGACTCACTCGGACAACGAGATGCGGACTACATCCAACGGGTGATCAGGATTCATCGGGGACTGGAGACGGCGGCGCGTCTGTTGTTGTGCGCCAGCAGATACCGTGCACCACGAATCGTCGGGACAGTGCTGCTGGCGGCGGCCAAGTCCATCGAGATGATGGAACTCGGCCACAATATCGCCCACGGCCGGTGGGATTGGATGAACGATCCCGAAATCCACTCGACGAGCTGGGAGTGGGATTTCGCCGGACCCTCCGAGCAGTGGCAGCGCTCGCACAATTACGTTCACCACACCTACACCAACGTGTACGGGATGGACGAGGACCTCAGCTTCGTGGTGCTGCGGATGACCCGCGACGAGCCGTGGCGGCCCGTCCACCTGGTTCAACCGATCAGCGGTCTGGCCGTCGCGGCCGGGTTCGAATGGGCCATAGCCGTGCACAACTGGGCGCTCGAACGACGGCAGCTGGACGTTCCCCGACACAACCTGCGATCCCAGCCGAACCGGGATTTCGCGCGAAAGTTCACTCGCCAGATCAGCAAGGATTTCCTGCTGTTCCCAGCGCTGAGCGGACGCGGGTTCCGACATACGCTCGCGGCGAACGCATCGGCCCTACTGCTGCGCAATCTGTGGTCCTACCTGGTGATCATGTGCGGTCACTTCCCCGATGGAGCGGAGAAGTTCACCGTCGAACGACTGGAGCGGGAGACCCGAGGAGAGTGGTATCTGCGGCAATTGCTGGGAACCGCCAACTTCACCGCCGGCCCGGTGCTGGCTTTCCTGTGCGGCAACCTCTGCTACCAGATCGAACACCATCTGTTCCCCGATCTGCCCAGCAATCGCTATCCCGAGATCGCCGAGCGGGTCCGCGCACTGTGCGAGAAGTATGACCTGCCATACACGACCGGATCGCTCCCGGCACAGTTCTGGCTCGCCTACCGAACCGTGTGGAAGCTCGCGCTACCGGACCGATTTCTTCGCTCGACGTCGGACGATGCCGCCGAGACTCGCTCCGAACGGAAGTTCTTCGGGGTTTCTCTCACATCGAGCGGTCAGCCCGTCCGGCCGACGATCGACCCGGTCACCGGCGCGCGGCGCGGCCTGCGCACCGCATTGGCCGCAGCCGATGCATCGACTCGCCGGGCCGATCGCACATTTGGCCGCTTTCGGCGGCGCTTCATCAGGTCGGCCGTCGACGAGTTCGGCGTGACACAACGAAAGGGCAGTCGTTGACACAGCGAAGGCCAGTAATTCGGATTCTCGCCGGGGTAGCCGGCCGCAGTCTGCCGATGATGGTGGGAATGGCCGTCGGATCGGTAGACGCCCTCACGACCCGGCTGGCCCGCAGGAGCGCCCATCCTGTTCCCATTCCGCAACCGATCGTCGTGGGCGTCAGCGGTGGCGCGCTCGCCGCCACGGCGGTCGCGCTCGGCATCGACCGCGACCGAGCACGACAGCTGGCGACAGCACATCCCGAGCAGCATGTGCTGGGCCCGAGGAGCTTTCGCGCCATGCTCAGCCGCCGGGGCCTCTACCCCGAGGCTCGGATTCGTGAACTCGCCCACGCCATCGCGGGTGACCGCACCTTCGCCGACTTCGCCTTCGATCCGAAACTCGCTGGCCAACAACCACATCGGTTCACTTCATCGCTGCTGATACCCGTCTACTCGGCGAAATACGGCACCCTGCTGTTGCCACGAGACCTGCCGGTCCTGGGCCTGTCCGATCTGCCCGTCGCCGACGCACTCGTCGCCGCCACCCGCATACCGGGAGCTCTGCCCGCCGCCGCGGGGCTGGAGGACCTTTTCGACGGGGGCTGCCAGTATCGGGTTCCGCACGACATCTTCACCCCGCACCGCGCCTTGGTCCTGGACCTGTACGGACCGCGACCATACGACAGCCGAGGCGGCCTGATCTTCCCCCTGCTCCATCCATCGTTACCTGTCGTTCCCCGTCGCCCGCGTCCGTTCCACGACGAGACCTTGCGCGAGTCGACCATATTCGCCCACCAGCCCTACGGCGCAGCACTCAAAACTCCAGCGCGAACAACCGGGGAGCTGTTCGATACCGGCTATGACATCGCCACGAAGTGGATCGATTCCCGCACCGAGGAGCAGCTGCTGAATTTCGTCGACCGGGATGGGCTGCCGGAGCAGACCGTCATCCGCACTCGAACCAGGACGATCGTCTGACGAGGGCCACACGATCAACCGTATCGACTCGTCATGTACGCAATGGACGCGGCTATCGTGAGCGTTCGGACGGTGTCGCGCCCGCGTCGTCGCGGGATGCCATCACGGCGGCCGTCATGAGGGCGGCGGCGTAGGGGCTGTGCGCTTGAATCAAGGTGAAGTACAGCAGATCAGCTGTGATCGGTTCGGGACGATGATCCGGTGCCGACATTGGCGACCTCCCTGGGCTGATGAGTTGCCTCAGGGCCGAGAGTGGCAGCGGCACGAAGCGTGGACGCCTGATTTTTCCGGCGCTCGCCGTTTCGGCGGCGGCTCCGGCCGCAACTTTCAGTTCCCAACGTGAGCAGCGCTTTTCTCGATTGCGGGCTCAACCGAGCCATGAAGGTCCGCTCCGGCCACGGCCAATCCTCCAGGTTGACAACCATATTCGGCTCCGATGCCATCGGACGGTCCAGGTGCCTTCCACGGTAGGTGAGCCCGAGCAACCATGAGCCGGACTCACGCACGCGGCCCCCGATCCGCGATCCAGCGCTGTTGTGCCTATCAACGCGCGGCGCCCGCCGTACGAGCGATCTCAGCGTTCGATCGTCAAGAGCAGAGTGAGCATCTCGCGGAGGTCGGCCATGCGCTCCCGGCCGAGTCGCTTCTCCCAGTCGCGCTCCAGGGCTCGCATGCTGCTTCCCAGCACTCGGGTCGCCGCGCGGCCGCGGGCGGTGAGGCAGACCAGCTTGGCGCGGCCGTCGCCGGGGTCGTCGACGCGGGTGACGTAGCCGGCGCGTTCCAGCGTTCCGATGACCTGCGCCGCAGCCTGGCGCGAGACCCCGAGCCGGGCCGCCAGGTCCGACGCGCGCAACCCGCCGCCCAGCAACAACGGAAAAAGCTGCAGCGCGTGACGAGGCAGCAGGTCGGCCATGCCTTGTTCGACGAAGACGTCGGTCAGCTTCGCACTGTTCGACTGGGCAAGGAGGTAGACCAAAGCCGGCGGTGTAGGTGGCATATCTGCGGCCGAGTACTCAGTCATTCCTCATAGTCTGCCACTTGAAGATTGACAAGGGCCTTGCGTAATCTGATGTCGATTCAGCGGAGCCGCTGCCGCGGAACAAATCCCCCGTCTCCCACGAAAGGATTCCTGATGACGCATTCGAAGAAACCGCGCCGCGCCGCGCCGGCGATCGCGACGTCGATGCTTGCCGCAGCATTGTCGGCCGGTGCCGCGCCGGCCACTGCGGCTCCGCTGAACGCCGGTGATCGGTGTTCGTCGGTCTATCTGATCGTCGCTCGCGGCAGCAATGAGGATCCGGGTCCCGGAGCGATGGCGCGTTTGGTGACTCGAATAAAGGAAGCGACCGATCGGCCGATCGAGGACGTCGCCGTAGCCTACCCGGCGACCGCCGAATCGATTCCCAACTACGCGGCCAGCGCTGCCAAAGGCGCCGCCGAGGTGCGCCGGTTGCTCACCGCCGCCGTGGCCGCGTGCCCCGATCGCGAGATCGTGATGCTGGGGTACTCGCAAGGCGCACACATCACCGGAGATGCCATCGCGGGCGGTGGCGGCGGAAAGCTGGGGCCGGAGACGATGCCGGTGCCGACCGAGGTGAGCGATAACGTGCAAGCGGTCGTCCACATGGGCGACCCGCGTTTCATGGCTGGCGAGCCCTTCGATGTCGGCACGGCTCGCAGGGACGGTCGATTCCCACGCGGCGAGAATCAGCGATTGACATCGTTCGGCGCGAAGATTCGCTCGTATTGCGATGCGGGCGACGTATTCTGCGATTCGGGCAAGATCTGGCCGGTGCACTACTCCTATCTCCCGAAGTACAGCGTCGAGGCAACCCAATTCGTCGTCGACACCATCGGAGGATGAGGTGTCCGCATTCTCCAAGGCGGTTCGTTGCCTACTGGTGGGGTGCGCGACGATATCGCCGACGATGACGGGACCCGCGCCGGTCACGGCCGCTCCGGTCGCGGAACTCAGCGCGAACGCGGCGTGCGGGTGGAGCCCACGAATCGGGGCAGGCACACTGAACATCGCCTACCCCGACACCTTCGCCAATTACTGGGTGACGTTCGTGCCCGCCGTTCCCGGCACCACACTGACCATTCGCGGCACCTTTCCGCACGCTCGATACATGTCGTTCACCGCCTACACCCGGCGCGGGCACGTATCGGGTGCGCTGAACGATCAGCTCATCAACGCGGATCCGGCTGGCGTCAACCCGTTCGTCGACGGAGCCGACCGGAATGCGGCCAGCCGTGAGTACACAATTCGGATCGTGGTGGGGGAAACGCCTCCACAGCCGGAGCCCAACACTCTCCATACCGGCGACTCGACAGGATTCATCCCGGTCGTCTACCGGGTGTACCGCCCCGATGCGGGATCGGACGCCACCGGCGGCGCGGGACTACCCCGGCTCACGGTGGTCTCGGCGCGCGGTTCACAACTCGACCTTTCCGATTGCGCTGCAACCGAAACGCCTTTCGACCCACACGTGACGTTTCCACCGAGTCGACTGAGTTACCCCTCACTCACACAGGTGCCGAAGGCTCCGGACTGGCAATCGACAACCGGCGGAGGCTATTTCCCCAATCCCGACAACAAGTACCTTGCCACCCTCCTGGATCCCGGCAGGGTCGCCGTTGTACGGGGGAAGCTGCCGACTGCCGCGCCGACGCATCAGGGGCAACCGACGATGCGGTCGGGAGAGGTGCGCTACTGGTCGCTGTGCACCAATAATCCGATCTCGACGGCCGTCACGGCGTGCGTAGTCGACGATGAGCTGGCAATCGACGCCGAGGGCCGCTATACCGTGGTCGTTTCCTCCTCGGCCGACCGGCCGACCGGCTTCACTGACGGGTGCGGCATCGGATGGCTACCCACCGACGGTGGATCGGATCTGCTGATTATGCGAAATCTGCTGCCGGAGAGCGACTTCGCACACTCGATTCAAGCGGCCGACCCCGCTGCCCCACGGGCGACGATGGGACCCTACTACCCCGAGGTCCAGTACGAATCGCGGGCCGAAGTCGAATCGTGGGGCTGCACGCAGTGATGCACAGCTGTTCGAATCTCGCCAGTTTCGTGCTATCTCGTATCGCTCGACGCTAGTCACGATCGCCACCAGAAGGGACAGCGTTGCCGATGAGCTCGTGGCGTGTACGCCCCGGGCGGCCGGCACGTGGCACGGCGGCGCGATCGAAAGAATCACTCTGTATCGGAAGCAAACCCGGCTCGAACACCTCGTGGACCAGCACCCGCTGCTCGGTCGAGAAGGCGATCTCGTAGACACGGCCCGCCGAACGCGCCGGCAGCGCACCGAAGCTGGAGCGTGTGACGCCTGCCCTGAAGATGCGGCGGCGTTCGTAGAGACCCATACGGCGGGTGTGCAAACCGAACGGAACTCCCTCGGCTGGAATCAGCGTGCCCCGGTCGCGTTGCCGGTAGGTGATCAAGTTCTCGCTGACGATCGTGCCCGCACGATCCCGGAGCCGGGATCGGCGCGTCGCGAGCGGCTCGTCGCCGCCGAACACCTCGCGAGCCTCAGGACAATCGCCGATGGCCGTAGACCGGGTCGGCAGCGCTTCGGCGGAGATCACTGAGCCCGCGAGCACCTGAAGCAGCAATGTCGTGGAACCGTCCGCGACCAGTATCAGCTTGGTGAGCAGCGGGAAGTCGGACCAAGGGTCGAGCGTCGGATACGGCTGGCTCCCGACGACATCCCCATACCATCCATCGAACATCGCAACCTCGGCAGACTACCCGGCGCCCTCGCGCCACGATCGATGCGACGATCTTCTCGGTATAGGTATGTGCCGCACATCGGGAAGTGTGAGTAGTCCGATAGGTAGGTATCGGACCGGCCGCTCATGCTCGGATTACCGTGGCCTTGCCGCTCGCAGTCCCGAGACTGAGTTCGGCTGATGATGCCAACGTGATGTCAGACCAACGTGAAACGGCC
>NZ_JASCXP010000074.1:0-22053 GCF_030010695.1 Nocardia sp. CC201C | reverse complement strand
TGATCGAGTCGCGAATCAGCACGAACGCGAGCAGCGCGGCGAAGCCGATGGTGAACAGGTAACCGACATTGCCCGAACCGGAGGAGGCGCCCTGCGGGCCCTCGAACAGCATGCCGAGCAGAATCACGACGACCACCCAGCCCGCGATGCGGAAGGTGCGCTTCGACTCACCGCTCCAACCCCAGGCGGCGGAAGGAACCTCGGCCGGATCGACCTTGGTGACGACACCGGCGCTGTGGGTGGGTTCCAGTTCCGTGGCGGCCACTTTCGCTCCTTGATGGCTCGATTGATTGCTGGCCAATATGGTGGCATACGACCATGCGTCGTAGCCAGCAGGGTGGCGGTGACGCGGCCGGGGGATCGGCCGGATTCGATTCGGGAGACAATGTACGCGTGTCCGACGTTGTGAAAGTCCTGCTGCTGGGCAGCACCGGTTCCATTGGCACACAGGCGCTCGAGGTGATCGCCGCCAATCCGGATCGATTCGAAGTGGTGGGCCTGGCCGCGCGCGGCGGCAATACCGAACTGCTGGCGAGCCAGATCGCCGCCACCGGTACCGGAAACGTGGCGGTCGCCGATCCCGAGGCCGCCGCGAAACTCGGTGTGCCGCTGGCCGGTCCGCACGCGGCGGCGCAACTGGTGCGCGATACCGACGCCGATGTGGTGCTCAACGCGCTGGTCGGCTCGCTCGGGCTGGAGCCGACCCTCGCCACCCTCGAATCGGGTCGACGGCTGGCCCTGGCCAATAAGGAATCCCTGGTGGCGGGTGGCTCGCTGGTCACTCGCGCGGCCGCGCCCGGACAGATCGTGCCGGTCGACTCGGAGCATTCCGCCCTGGCCCAGTGCCTGCGCGGCGGCCGGGCCGAGGAGGTGGAGCGGCTGGTGCTCACGGCCTCCGGCGGTCCCTTCCGCGGCTGGACCACCGAGATGCTGGAATCGGTCGATCCCGCCGCGGCCAAGGCGCATCCGACCTGGTCCATGGGGCTGATGAACACCCTGAATTCGGCGAGCCTGGTCAACAAGGGGCTCGAACTCATCGAGACGCATCTGCTGTTCGGCATCGACTACGACCGCATCGACGTGACCGTGCACCCGCAGTCCATCGTGCACTCCATGGTCACCTTCACCGACGGCTCCACCCTGGCCCAGGCCAGTCCGCCGGACATGCGGCTGCCCATCGCGCTGGCACTGGGCTGGCCCGACCGGGTGCCGGGCGCGGCGACGGCCTGCGATTTCTCCCAGGCGGCGACCTGGACCTTCGAGCCGGTGGACAATACGGTGTTCCCGGCGGTCGAACTCGCCCGCCGGGCGGGTAGGGCGGGCGGCTGCGTGACCGCGGTCTACAACGCCGCCAACGAGATCGCGGTACAGGCGTTCCTCGACGGCGTGATCCGATTCCCCGACATCGTGCGCACGGTGGCGCGGGTCGTCGAGTCCGCCGACCGCTGGTCCGCGGAACCCAGTACCTTGGACGAGGTGCTCGCGGCGGATACGTGGGCGCGTGACTGTGCCCGCGCCTTCGTGCGCAACTAGGTAGGAGGATTCGAGACCGCATGGTGTTCGCGATCGGCTTCGCACTGTTCGCGCTCGGTATCACCTTCTCGGTTGCCCTGCACGAATGCGGCCACATGTGGGCGGCGCAGGCCACCGGGATGAAGGTGCGGCGCTACTTCATCGGCTTCGGCCCCAAGGTGTTCTCCTTCCGCCGCGGCGAGACCGAGTACGGCCTGAAGGCGCTGCCCCTGGGCGGTTTCTGCGATATCGCGGGCATGACCGCCCTCGACGAGCTGGAGCCGGAGGATCTGGATCGGGCCATGTACCGGCAGGCCACCTGGAAGCGCCTGTTCGTCATGTCCGGCGGCATCATGATGAACTTCCTGCTCGGCTACATCCTCATCGTGGTGCTGGCGGTGGGTTGGGGACTACCGCATCTGACGCAGCCGCCGGAGACCCAGTTGGGTGCGATGGGCTGTGTGGCGAGCTACGCGCCCGACGGCACGCGCCAGGAGTGCACCGGCGACGGCCCCGCCCAGCGCGCCGGATTGCAGCCCGGCGACCTGGTCACCGCGGTCGACGGCACCCCCGTCGACACCTGGAACGACTTCCGCGCCCTGACCGAGAAGCAGACCGGTGAGTTCACCTACACGGTCGAGCGGGACGGTCGGACCCTCACCATTCCCATCACCCCGGAGCGGGTGACGGTATACGACAAGGACGGCCGGTCCGAGACCGTCTCGAAGGTCGGCGTCGGCCAGGCCACCGCGGGCCCGCCGGTCGAGTACAGCCTGCCCGGCGCTTTCCCCGCCGCCGCGGCCTTCACCGGCGAACTCGGTGTGAAAACCGTGGAATCGCTGGCCAAACTGCCCGCCAAGGTCGGCGCCCTGGTGGATGCCGTCAGCGGCGGCGAGCGCGATCCGGAGACCCCGGTCAGCGTCTACGGCGCCAGCCGCATCGGCGGTGAGACCGCCGAACGCGGCTACTGGGGCATGTTCATCCTGGTGCTGGCCAGCCTGAACTTCTTCCTCGGCGTCTTCAACCTGCTGCCGCTGCTGCCGCTCGACGGCGGACACATGGCGGTGGTCGTCTACGAGAAGATCCGCAACCTCTTCCGCAATCGCCGCGGCCTGCCCGACGGCGCACCGGTCGACTACCTGAAGCTCATGCCCGCCACCTATGTGGTGGTGGTACTCGGCGGCGCGTACATGCTGCTCACGCTGGCCGCCGACATCGTCAATCCGATCACGCTGTTCCCGTAGCGGAAGCCGACGGGTCGGGCTGGTTACCATCGGGTGTGCGCAGCGGATTCGAAGCGGGCGGTTTCATCCGCGAGGTGGTACCGGCTCCGACGCCGCGGCCGGCGGGGTACCCCTTCGATCTGCCGGTGGTGCGGCATCTCGATCGGGTCGGCGCGCTGGCGCTGTCACCGACGGTGACCTTTCTCGTCGGCGAGAACGGCAGCGGCAAGTCGACGCTGATCGAGGCCATCGCGGTCGCGGCCGGGATGAACGCGGAGGGCGGCAGCCAGAACTACCTGTTCGCCACTCGTGCGTCGGAGTCGGAACTCGGCGACCACCTGGTGCTGCGGTGGGGCACCCGCAAACCGCGCAGCAGGTTCTTCCTGCGCGCCGAGTCGTACTACAACGTGGCCACCGAAACCGAACGGCTGGGGCCGGAGCAGCTCGCGGTCATGGGCGGCAGATCACCGCACGAGCGCTCGCACGGCGAATCGTTCGTCGACCTCATCACCCACCGATTCCACCCCGACGGGCTCTATCTGCTGGACGAGCCGGAGGCGGCGCTGTCGCCGCGGGGCTGCCTGGCCGTACTGGCGCTGCTGTCGGACCTGGTCGCGCAGCGATGTCAGATCGTGGTGGCGACCCATTCGCCGATTCTGCTGGCGCTGCCCGGCGCCACCATCTACGAATTGGACGAGGCCGGCGGCATCGAGACCGTCGGCTACGACGATGCGCTGCCGGTGCGCATGACCAGGGACTTTCTCGCCGCCCCGGAGCGCTATCTCGAGCACCTGCTGAAGCCGCGATAGGCCGGGGCGCTCACGCTGTTTCGGAGGTCGAGAGCTCGCGCAGCAGGCGGCGGCAGAGGCGGTCGGCGCGGCGGGTGGTCTCGGGTTGCCGGAACTCGGGGGTGAGCGCCAGCACCTGGGCGCAGGCGGTGTCCAGGTCGATGCGGTGACCGACCGAGACGAAGACCGGTTTGACGCCGGTGCGGGTGCGCAGGGCGCGGCCGACCGGTTCGCGGTCGATGGTGATCTCGCCGGCACCGCCGCGTTCGGGGGCGGGTTCGGCGTAGTCGCCCCAGGCGTTCTTGGCCACCCCGATGGTGGGCAGGCCCACCAGCAGGCCCAGGTGGCAGGCCAGGCCGAAGCGGCGGGGGTGGGCTAGGCCCTGGCTATCGCAGACGATCAGATCCGGTGTGGTGGAGAGCTTTTCGAGGGCGGCGAGGGTGGTGGGGAGTTCGCGGAAGGCCAACAGGCCCGGGACATAGGGGAAATCGGTGGTCCCGATGGCGGTGGCGGTGTCGACGGTCTCCAGGGTGGCGGCGTCCAGGACCACCGCGACGGCCACCACATTGCCGTCGTCGTCGTAGGCGGAGTCGAGTCCGGCGATCGTCCGGAAGTGCGGCGGCGCAGGGTTTTCCGTGATCACCAGCGGCCGGAGACGGTCTTGGACGGCGATGGCCTCATCCGGGGTGACCGGCCACGAATCAGGAATCTGCACTTTCACTTCCGCCGGGTTACCTTTCGCCCTCGAGAATCGAATACTTACTGTATGCGGCTGCAAGTGACCGCAGGGCAACACCGCTTCCAGGGCAGGCGTCGGCGCAGGCTACGCTTGTCGCCGCTGTCACAGGGCGGCCGGTAACCCGACGTCGTTAGACTCGGAACCGGAACGGGTGAGGACAAGATCGCAACACGAAAGTAGGCAGCCGATCGTGAGCAGTGCCATCGCATTGGGGATGCCGTCCGCACCGGCGGCGACCCTCGCACCCCGGCGCAAGACCCGCCAGCTGATGGTGGGCAAAGTGGGGGTGGGTAGCGAATTCCCCGTCTCGGTGCAGTCCATGACCACCACACGGACCCATGACGTCAATGCCACCCTGCAGCAGATCGCGGAGCTGACCGCGTCCGGCTGCGATATCGTGCGCGTGGCATGCCCGCGGCAGGAGGACGCCGACGCCCTCGCCGCCATCGCGAAGAAGTCCCCCATTCCGGTTATCGCCGATATCCACTTCCAGCCGAAGTACATTTTCGCCGCCATCGACGCGGGCTGTGCCGCGGTGCGTGTGAACCCCGGCAACATCAAGGAGTTCGACGGCCGCGTCAAGGAGGTCGCGGCGGCGGCAGGAGCCGCCGGCATCCCCATCCGCATCGGCGTGAACGCGGGCTCGCTCGACAAGCGCATGATGGCCAAGTACGGCAAGGCCACCCCGGAAGCGCTGGTGGAGTCGGCGCTGTGGGAGGCGAGCCTGTTCGAGGAGCACGGCTTCGGCGACATCAAGATCTCGGTCAAGCACAACGACCCGGTGATCATGGTGGAGGCGTACCGCCAGCTGGCCGCACAGTGCGACTACCCGCTGCACCTGGGCGTGACCGAGGCCGGTCCAGCCTTCCAGGGCACCATCAAGTCCGCCACCGCTTTCGGCGCACTGCTATCCCAGGGCATCGGGGACACCATCCGCGTCTCCCTGTCCGCCCCGCCGGTGGAGGAGGTGAAGGTCGGCAACCAGATCCTGCAATCGCTGAACCTGCGCCCCCGCAAGCTCGAGATCGTGTCCTGTCCGTCCTGCGGTCGCGCGCAGGTGGACGTCTACACCCTGGCCAACGAGGTCACCGCCGGGCTCGAGGGGATGGAGGTGCCGCTGCGCGTGGCCGTCATGGGCTGCGTCGTCAACGGCCCGGGTGAGGCCCGCGAGGCCGATCTGGGTGTGGCCTCCGGCAATGGCAAGGGGCAGATCTTCGTCAAGGGCGAGGTCATCAAGACGGTGCCCGAACACCTCATCGTCGAAACGCTCATCGAGGAGGCCATGCGGTTGGCCGAGCAGATGGGCGATGCCGCCGGTGCGGGCGAGCCGGTGGTCAGCGTCAGCTGAGCGGACCTGGGCAGACGCTGAGGCTTTCGGCATACGTGGGGCGCATTTTCACAACTCGTGGCAGGCTGTGAACGTGCGGAGTGTGCTGGAGCCGACTCGCCGGACCAAGGTCTCCGGTGTCCGTCAACTCGCAAACCGCGATCTGACGCAGGTATTGCGCGTGCTCGACACCGATCCGGTGGCGAGCTGCATGGTAGCTGCCCGGCTCCAGGAATACGGCCTGGATACCCGGGGTGGCTACGGGGAGCTGTGGAGCCGCGGCGGACCCGGGAATTCGCTGTGCTTCTCCGGGGCGAATCTCGTGCCGCTGCGCGGCGCCCCCGATGATCTGCGGGCCTTCGCCGACCGTGCGGTCCGCGGCCCCCGCATCTGTTCATCCATCGTGGGCCGCCGGGAGCTGGCGCTGCCGCTGTGGGAGTTGCTGGCGCAGCGCTGGGGTCCAGCGCGGGAGCTGCGCGCCGAACAGCCGCTGCTGGCCCTGGATCGCACCGCGAGCGCCGCGCCGGATCTACGGGTGCGGCGGGTGCGACCCGAGGAGCTGGACCGCTACCTGGTGGCCGCCATCGCCATGTTCACCGAGGAGATCGGGGTCGATCCGCGCGCGGGGGACGGCGGCCGCAGCTATCGCCGCCGCGTCGCCGGTCTCATCGAATCCGGACGGGCGTGGGCGCGTTTCGAGGACGGTGAGGTGGTCTACAAGGCCGAGGTGGGTTCGCTGTCCCGGCGCACCGGCCAGATCCAGGGTGTCTGGGTGCATCCGGAGCGGCGGGGCGCGGGGGTGGGCACCGCGGGGACGGCGGCGGTGGCCAATGCGGTGGTGGCCTCGGGGCGGACCGCGAGCCTGTACGTGAACTGCTACAACGAGGTCGCTCGGCGCGCCTACGCCACCGTCGGATTCCGGCAAATCGCTACATTCGCGACAGTGCTGCTGGACTGACCGCGCGCCGCGGTGTGACGTGTCCGGCGAAATCCGTTCGCGTGCAGTGTGTCACCGCCGGTTTGCGGGTGGTTGCCTCTACCCTCGGTGCCGATGTCGACGCGACTGCTGACCCTGCTCGTCGCCGCGGCGGTGACGCTCGCCGCGGTCGGATGCTCCACCGCCCGACAGCGTCCGGTGACCACCGCCGAGGCGTTCTTCGACGCCTTCGCCCGCCACGATGTGACCGCCGCCGCCGAACTCACCAACCTGCCCGAAAAGGCCGGTCCGGCATTGGCTTCCGCCTGGGAGAAGCTACAGGCCGAGGGGCTCGAGGTGACCACCGGCGACACCCGCGTCTCCGGTGACACCGCCACCGTCGACTACAGCTACGCGTGGCGGCTGCCCCGCGACCGCATCTGGACCTACGACGGCCAGTTGCAGCTGGGCCGCAGCGAGGGCCGCTGGACGGTGCGCTGGACCTCGTCGAATATCCATCCGCGCCTGGGCGATACCCAGACCCTGGAACTGCGCTCCATCCCCGCCCCGCAGGCCCGCGTGAACGAACGCTCCGGCAGCGACGTGCTGATCCCGGGCACCGTGCACCGCATCGTCTTCACCCCGGCGCAGGCCCGCGATCCCGCCTACGTCGCCGATGCCATTGCCGCCGCGCTGAATCCGATCCTGCCCAAACTCACCGGCGACGGGATTCTGAAGGCGGCGCGCAAGGCCGACGGCGGGGTGTACCCGGTCGAGGTGCTCACCGAATGGGAGTACAACCTGGTGGGCGCGAATCTGCTCGGTCTGCCCGGGGTCACGGTGTCCCGGCAGTGGGATATGGTCGCCACCGATCGCGATTTCGCCCCCGACCTGCTCTCTCAGGTGCGCAAGAGCATTATCGACGATGTGGACGGCCGGGCGGGGTGGAGTGTGGTCACCCGCAACCGCAATGGCGTGGACACCGGCCTGCTCACCGAGGTGCGTCCGCAGCCCGCGCCGTCCTTCTCGCTGAGTCTGGACCGTTTCGTGCAGCTCGCCGCGCAGCATGCCGTGGACGCGCGCCGGGAGCAGGCCATGATGGTGGTGTTGCAGCCGTCCACCGGTGCGATTCTCGCGGTGGCGCAGAACCGGGAGGCCGATCGGGACGGTCCGGTGGCCACCTCCGGTTTCTATCCGCCCGGTTCGACCTTCAAGACGGTCACTGCCGCCGCGGCCATGAACACCGGGCTGGCGACGCCCGATACCGTGCTGCCCTGTCCGAGCCGAATCATCATCGGCGAGCGCACCATTCCGAACTACAACCTCTTCACCGTCGGTGATGTGCCCATGGCCACCGCCTACGAGCGCTCCTGCAACACCTCCTTCGCCAAGCTGGCCAGCCGCCTGCCCGCCGACGCCCTGCGGTCGGCGGCGGCGCAGCTGGGTATCGGACCGGACTACACGGTGGTCGGCCTGCCGACGATCTCCGGTCAGGTGCCGGAGTCGCAGGACCTGGTGCAGCGCGCGGAGGACGGCATCGGCCAGGGCAAGGTGGTGGTGAGCCCGTTCGGCATGGCCCTCGCGGCCGCCACCATCGCGCACGGTTCGGCCCCGGTGCCGTATCTGATCTCCGGGAGCAAGACCACCGTCGACGGGCAGCGGCCTCCCATCGATCCGGAGGTGGTGGCGGGATTGCGGCGGATGATGCGCCAGGTGGTGACGGGCGGTACCGCGGAACGCATCGCCGATCAGGGTGAGGTGTACGGGAAGACGGGTGAGGCCGAGGTGGAGGGCGGCTCACATTCGTGGTTCATCGGTTACCGCGGGGATATGGCCTGGGCGACGCTGCTCGTCGAAGCGGGCAGCTCGGACAATGCCGTGGCGGTAACCAGGGAGATGCTGACAGCGCTGCCACCGGGTTATTGACCCGGGAGCGATCAGCGGGTGGACTGCGTCTGAATGGAATATCGGCCCGAGGCGAGCTTCACGCAGGCGGCGGGTCGCACCACGCCCCCGTCGGCCTCGAGCACGACGGGCTGTTGCTGGGACAGGTTGCGCACCGCGGGCGCGGGACTGGATTCGTCACCGAGTAGCTCGCTGGCTCCGGTTCCGGCGAGGATGATCCCCACCGTGGTGATGAGCAGAAAAGCCGAACGTTGCATGTCCTACTCCCTGGATGTGGGGCGAGTGAGGAGACCCGAACGGTCTGTTTCGGTAAACCGGTACTGCTTTAGGATTGGCTGACTGTTTGCCGCCGAAACAAAACGTTAGATCGCTCTCATTGACGGCACAACCCATGAGTGCGCTCCCGCACACCCGTCCACATGTGGTGATGCAGGTCACATACCTAAAAGTAGGTTCGGAAAATTTCGTCCGAACCGCGAGGATCGCTCGACTCGCGTCTCAGGTGTCGCGTCTCAGTTGTCGCGACGCAGCGTCGCGGCGAGATGGTGTTGCAGCGGCTGTCCGACCGCCGCCATGCGCAGCGTGTAGTCCAGGGTGTCGCCCGACAGCGCCAGCGAGCGGCCGAGCGCCGTCACCGATTTGGCGGTGCTGCTGCGTCCGATGCTGGTCGAGTCCAGTTCCATGCGCAGGCCGTCGCCGTCGGCGACCAGGCTGCCCTCGCAGATCTCGGTGATCCCGGTCGGGTGGGCCAGGATGAGTTCGATGCGATCGGGCCCGTTGGGCCGCAGGTAGCCGGTTTCGGCGTGCAGGGGCCGGCTGCCGTCGGCGGCGCGGGTGCGCTGCCGGTAGGTGAGGAACGGGCGGCCGACATGGCCGAAGTGCACTTCCTCCAGATAATCGAACGAGTCGATGGTCGGGTACTCGCCGTGTCCGCCGCCGCGCCAGGTGCCCAGCAGCGGGGCGAGATGGGCGATATCCGGATGGGGCGCGACAGGGGTCTGGGGATCGAGCACGGCGGTCAGCATAGTGCGCCCGACCGGCGACCGAGTGATCTCGACGCGCGTCGGCGGAAGTTATTCGCGCAAGGGGTCTGGATGGGCGGGGCGGCGTTCGCGGGTCAGCGGCGGCTGGCCCGCCGGTAGCCGATGGCGGCGGGCACCGCGAACAGCGCGATCGCGCTCATCGACCAGATCAGGGTGAGGGTGAGCGGCCGGGCGAGCGGCCCGCCCTCGGCGAGGGCGCGCATGGTGTCGACGGCGACCGACATGGGCTGGTTGCGCACCACCGGTTGAATCCACTCCGGATAGGCGGGCAGTGGGACGAAGCCGGTGCTGAAGAACATGAGCAGCGAGGTGATGATGGTGATGCTCTCCACCAGCGTGGCCTTGGCGGTGAAGACGGCGATGGCGATGACCAGGGTGGCGAAGGCCAGCCCGAACAGCACCGGCAGCGCGAAGAACGCCAGCGTGGCGAGGGGCCCCTGATGGAACCGGAAGCCCAGCGCCATCCCGAAGCCGATGATCACCACGGTGCCGCCGAAGATGCGGCAGCCCTCGGCGATGATGCGGGCGGCCAGGCCGGAGGCGCGGTGCACGGGCAGCACCCAGAAGCGGGCGAGCAGCCCGGCATTGCGTTCCCGCCCGAGCATGACGCCGCTGGCGATGGTGCCCGACAGCGCACCGACCAGCGCGACCATCGGCACCGAGCCGTAGAGGGCGCTGCTGCCGGTGAACTTCTCGATCTGGCTGCCCACCACGATGTCGAGCATGAGCAGCAGCAGGCACGGGATGATGAGTGTTTCCAGCAGCGTCACCGGATCGCGCAGCCAGCGCAACAGCAGCCGCTGCACCTGAATCCAGGTGTGGCGCACCAGCGCGACGGGGGAGCCCTCGGCCTCGGGGGCGATGGTCGTGGGTTCCGGCATGGAGATGGCCATGTCACGACCTCCGCGTGTTGAGCCGAACGGTGCAGACGAGCGAGACCGCGATGATGGCCAGCGCCCAGAGCAGCGGCGGGCCCATGACCGACCAGGTCACCGCACCGGCATTGCCCAGGCTGTCGCCGCCGAGGGCGCGCAGCCCGTACGCCCACTGCGAGACCGGCTGATTGCGCACGAACGGTTCCACCCAGTCCGGGAACTGGTCGGCCGGGGCCAGGCCGGTGGAGAGCATGCCGAGAATCAGCGGCGGCAGCACCAGCAGTTGGGTGGTGGCCTCGGGACTCTTGGCGGCGGTGCCGATGACATCCGCGCCGAAGCAGAAGGCGATGCCGATGAGCAGGCCCAGCGCCAGGAAGCCGACCGTGTGCAGCGGCCCGCCGTGGAAGCGGAAGCCGATGGCATGGGTCGCGATCAGCGCCGCGGTCAGGGCGACGAGCAGGCGGAAGATATTGCCGGACATGCGTGCCGCGGTGGGGACCAGCGGGTGCATGGGCATGGCGTCGAAGCGCCGGTCGAGTCCGGACACCGCGTCGGTGGCGGCGCGGAAGGCGGCCGAGATGGCGGCGAAGGATCCGGCCTGCAGGATCACGATCGGGGCCATGAACTGTGCGTAGCTGCTGAATCCGGTGCCCGCGAAGGACATCAGGCGGTTGAGCGGAATATAGAAACTGATGGTGAACACGATCGGCGCGAACACCATGTTCAGGATGTCGCCGCTCTTGACGGCGGGCACGATGAGCCGCACGCTCAGCACCCACCACTGCTGGAGGGTGGCGGGGGTGGCGCGGACGCTGCTGACGGCGGTCACGATCGGGCCTCCGCGGTGTCGGCCTCGGCGAGATGTCCGGTGAGATTGAGGAATACGTCGTCGAGCGAGGGGCGGCGCAGCGCGATGTCCACCAGTTCGATACCCGCGCCGTCGAGTCGGCGCAGCGCCTCGGCGAGGGTTTTCGCGCCGTCCGGGGCCGGAATGGCCAGTCGGTCCGAATCGCCGGTCAGGGCTTGGCGACTCGACGCGGGCACCAGGCTGTCGAGTGCGTTGACGATGGCCGCGAGATCCTCCAAGCGCAGCGGCACGATCTCGCAGTAGCTGCCGCCGGTGCGGGATTTGAGTTCGTCGGCGGTGCCGTCGGCGATGACCACGCCGTGGTCGATGACGATGATGCGGTCGCAGAGGGCGTCGGCCTCCTCCAGGTACTGCGTGGTGAGCAGGGTGGTGATGCCGTGTTTGCGGAAGCCGCCGACGAGATCCCAGACCCCTTGGCGGCTGCGGGGATCCAGTCCGGTGGTGGGTTCGTCGAGGAAGACCACCTCGGGCCGCACCACCAGCCCGCAGGCGATGTCGATGCGCCGGCGCATACCGCCGGAGTAGGTGCCGACGCGGCGACCGGCGGCCGCGGTGAGGTCGAATTCGCCGATCAGTTCGTCGGCGCGGACGCGGGCGGCGCGTTTGCGCAAGCCCATGAGCCGCCCGAACATGACCAGGTTCTCGTAGCCGGTGAGGGCGTCGTCCAGGGCGGCGAACTGTCCGGTGAGCATGATGCCCCGGCGCACGGCGGCGGCCTCGGCCACCACATCGTGTCCGGCGACCACGGCCCGTCCGGCATCGGGGGCGATGAGGGTGGACAGGATGTTCACCGTGGTGGTCTTGCCCGCGCCATTGGGTCCGAGGATGCCGAGCACCTCGCCGGGCGCGGCCTCGAAGTCGATGCCGCGCAGGGCCCGGACGCTGCCGAACGATTTCTCGACGCCTTCGACGACGACTCCGCCGCTGCTCATGGCCTGCCTCCCATATGTTGGTCGAGGACGCGGGCGACGGTCGCCAACGCTTCCGGGGTGGTGAGTTCGTCGTGGCTGACCTCGATGTCCACGCGGGTGATGTCGCCGGTGATGTGCGGTCGCCAGCCATCGGGTCCGAAGATCTCCGAGGTGTCCACGGTGGCGTGGAAATACAGTGCGTCGCCGTGGAATACGGGTCGCCGGTAGCCCGTGCGGGTGCGGGCGGAGGCATTGTAGGAGGCCGCCATCCGCTCCAGGGTGGCGGCGTCGACCAGGTTCACCCCGCCCATGCGGTCACGGATCAGCTCCGCCGCCTGTTCGGCGCTGGCCTCGGCCGGGATATCGGTCATGCCGAAGACGTGGCCGAAGGTGGCGATGAACGCTCCGGCGCTGAGTTTTTCGATGCTGTCGCCGTCGATATCGGCGGTGTCGGCGTCGAGCAGGGCCAGTACGCCGAGTTCCGCGCCCTCCTGCTGGAGGCGGGTGGCGACGGCGTGCGCGATGAGCCCGCCGAAGGACCAGCCGAGCAGGTGGTACGGACCCTCCGGTTGCAGGCGGCGGATCTCGCGCACGTAGCGGCGCGCGAAGTCGTCGATGTCGGCGGCGGCGGGCTCCCCGGACAGGTCGGGGGCCTGGAGTCCGTAGATGGGCCGCCCGGGGGCCAGGGCGTCGGCCAGCCCGAGGTAGGTCCAGGCGATACCCGAGGAGGGGTGGATGCAGAACAGCGCCGGTTCGCTGCCGCCGGGCCGGATGGGCAGCACCACGTCGAGTCCCAGCCCGGGTGTCGAATCGGCTTGGTCAGCAGCGGCTTCGGCCGCCAGCTCGGCGAGGTAATGCCTCTCGGCCGCCGCCGCTTCCCGGGCCGCCGGAGTGTCCGCGAAGGTGGCGGCGGCCGTGAGCGCTTCGCTCCACAGTCGCGCCAGCGTCGCGACTTCACTTCTGTCCAACAGTGATTCGGGATAAGAGAAGCTGGCCTGCAACCGGTCGCCGGCCACCACGGCATTGATCTCGAGCTCGGCCGTGACGGCGACCCCGGGATCCTCGGTGGCGTGCAGGTCCCCGAATTCGTCGGTGGGCAGCCAGCCGAGCCCCTCCAGCCCGGCCGGGATATCCGCGGCGGCGTAGCGGCCCAGGTAGTTGAAGCCGATGCGGCCGGGAACCCGATGCGGAAGATGTTGTGCGATATCGGGATTCAGGTAGCGCAGCAGGCCGTAGCCCACGCCCTTGTCCGGGACGGCCAGCAACTGATGCTTGACCGCGCGAATGGCCGCGCCCAGGGCGGGTCCACCGGTGCGGGCATCGTCGATGTCGATGCCCGGCAGCTCCAGCCGCAGCGGATAGACGCTGGTGAACCAGCCGACGGTGCGGGACAGGTCCGCCCCCGGCACGATCTCCTGCTGCCGCCCATGGCCTTCCATACGGATGAGGACGGAGTGCTCCGGCGCGCAGGAGACAGCCGCCGCGGGGTGGTTCGGCGCGGTCGGGTCCGTGCTGGCGGTCGTCGCATGGTCGGTCCCGCGTGGCCACTCGGCCTGGCTCACTGTGCGGCGGTCGGCGCGGCTCACGTCCTGTGCTCCGGCCGTGCGGCTTGCCTCCTTCCGCTCGTCGGACGATGGCCGTGCCCGATCTCCCGCGGCAGACTCACCGGAACGCCATCGCAGCACCGCCAGCGTCAAGGCTGCGATCAGCGCGTCCTCCACGCTCCCGTCGAACAGTCCGGGCAGGGTGGTGAGCAGGGCGGTGGTGGTCGGTTCCGGTAGTTCGATCTCGACCGCGCGCACGCTGTCCACACGGTCGACGGCCGGGTCGAGTTCACGTCCACCCGGCGGCGGGTCGGGGGTGGCCGCGACGGTGCGCCAGTGGTCGAGTTCGGCGACCCGGTCGCCGCCGCGGGCCTCCTCGGCGAGTGCGTGCGCCCAGCGGCGCATGGAGGTGCCCGGTTCGGCCAGTACGGGGGTGGCCCCGCCCGATATCTGCGCCCAGGCCGCCATCAGGTCGGGGACCAGAATGCGCCAGGACACCCCGTCGATCACGAGGTGGTGGGCGACCACGATGAGTCGTCCCGCCCGTTCCGGAGCGTCGGGGTCCAGCCAGACCAGTTGCAGCACGCGGCCCGCCGCCGGATCGAGCCGGTCGAGGGCGGCATCCACCTCGGTGACCGCGTATTCGCGCAGCTCGACCGAATCGGCGGCGGCGCCGAACTCGATGCGGTGCACCAGCGCGTCGACATCGACCGCGCCCGGCTCGCGGGTGGACAGCCGCCAGTCGTCCCCGTCGCGTTCCAGTCGCGCCCGCAGCATGTCGTGGCGGTCCACCGCGGCCGATACCGTGGCGACGAGCTGTGTCCGGGTGATGCCGACCGGCAGTTCCAGCACGGCGGTCTGGGCGAAGCGGTGGAAACTGCCGCCGCGTTCGGTCATCCACCGCACGATCGGGGTGAGCGGCATGTCGCCGACCCCGCCGCCGGGCAGCTCGGCCAGCACGACCGCCGTGTCGGCGGCGTCGGCGATCTCGGCCAGCGCGGCCACGGTGCGGTGTTCGAACACCTGTAGCGGGGTGAGTTCCAGTCCGTGCAGCCGGGCCCGCGACACCAGTTGGATGGCGAGGATGCTGTCACCGCCGAGGGCGAAGAACGAATCGTGCACGCCGACCCGTTCCCGGCCCAGCAGTTCGGCCACGACCCCGGCCAGCGCCGCCTCGGTGGGCGTGCCGGGCGCCCGGTACTCCGTCTCCGCCTCGAACACCGGGGGCGGCAGGGCTTTTCGGTCGAGCTTGCCGACGGCGGTGAGCGGCACGTGGTCGAGGAGGACGAAGGCCGAGGGCACCATGTAGCTGGGTAGGGCGTCGGCGGCGTGCGCGCGCAGCGCGGCCACATCGAGGTCCGCGCCCGGGGTGGGCAGGAGGTAGGCGGCCAGGGCGGTGGCCCCGCCGGGACCCGGAACGCCCAGTGTCACCGCGAATTCCACACCCGTGGCACGTCCCAGTACGGTGTCGATCTCGCCGAGTTCGATGCGCTGGCCGCGCACCTTCACCTGGAAGTCGGTGCGGCCCAGATACTCCAGCCGCGGCGCCGCGGCGGAGCCGACCCAGCGCACCAGATCGCCGGTCCGGTACAGGCGGTCACCCGGCGCGCCGTACGGGTCGGCCACGAACCGCTGCGCGGTCAGCCCGGGCCGGGCGTGATAGCCGCGCGCCAGGGCCGGCCCGGCGAGATACAGCTCACCGGCCACCCCGAGCGGCACCGGGCGCAGCCGGTCGTCGAGCACCAGGGTGCCCGCGCCGCGGATCGGTCGGCCGATGGTGACCGGAGCGTCCACCCGCAGCGGTTCGGAAGCCGTTGCCCAGATGGTGAATTCGGTCGGACCGTACAGGTTCACCAGGGTGCGTCCGGGCGTCCAGCGCTCCACCAGTTCGGCGCTGATCGCCTCCCCGGCCACGGCCAGCACCCGCACCGTCGTCACCGCCTCCGGGTCCATGGTGGCCAGCGCGGACGGCGTGATCACCAGGTGCGTCACCCGTTCGGCGGCGATGAGTTCGGCCAGCGCCGTCCCGCCGAAGGTCTCCGGTGCGGCGACCACCGCGGCGCCGCCGAATCCGAAGGCCATCAGCGCCTCGAAGGCGGAGGCGTCGAAACTTGGTGAGGCCACCTGGAGTACGCGGGCGTGTTCGTCCAGGTCGAGCAGTTCGCGCTGGGCGGCCACCAGGTCCGCGATACCGCGGTGTGAGACCGAGACGCCCTTCGGTGTGCCGGTCGAGCCCGAGGTGTAGATGAGCCAGGCGGGATTGTCGGGATGCGTCGCCGCGAGGTATTCGCCCCCGTTCGGGGTGGGGTCGTCGGTCGGGGCGTCCAGCAGCAGCCAGGTGGTGGCGGCGGGCAGCAGCGGCCGGTGCGCGGTGGTGGTGAGGCCGAGCGCGCACCCGGAGTCGGCGAGCATGTGCTCGATGCGGTCCACGGGGTGGCGCGGATCGACGGGCAGGAACGCCGCCCCGGCCTTGGCGGTGGCCCAGAGTGCGGTGAGCAGCGCCGCGCCGCGTGACAGCGCCAGTGCGACAACCTTTTCCGGTCCGGCTCCGCGTTCGGCGAGCCGGGCGGCCAGTGCGTCGGAGGCGGCGTTCAGCTGCGCATAGGTGAGCGTGCGGCCGTCGGCGACGACGGCCGGTCGGTCCGGGTGCGCCGCGGCGGTCGCCACGAGAACCTGTGCGAGGGAGGTGATTCCGACGGTTCGCGGGCCGCGCACCGGCACCAGGGCCGCGCGTTCGGTGTCGTCGAGCAGATCGATGTCCGACAGCCGGATGTCCGGGTCGGCGACGACGGCGGCCAGTACCCGCTGCCAGCGCGACACCAGCAGGGCGGCGGTGGCCGTATCGAACAGGTCGGTGGCGTAGGTCAGCGTGCCGTCGATTCCGGCCGGTTCACCCTCCGCCTTCCGTTCCAGCAACTCGACGGTGAGGTCGAACTGCGAGCCGTCGCGCCGCACCGGTTCGACGGCGACGGTGAGGCCGGGGAATTCCAGTTCCGGCGCGGTGAAGTTCTGGACCGACAGCGATACCTGGAACACCGGTGCGTGCGCCGTGGACCGCGCGGGCTCCAGCACCTGGACGAGGCGTTCGAACGGCACGTCGGCGTGGGCGAAGGCATCGAGATCGGTGTCGCGCACCTCGGTGAGGAAATCCCGGAAGCCGCTGTCCGCGTCCACCCGGGTCCGCAGTGCGACCGTGTTCACGAACATGCCGACGAGTTCGTCGAGGGCCGCCTCCCCGCGACCGGCGACAGCGGTGCCGATCACCACATCGGAGGTTCCGGCCAGCCGGGCCAGCAGCACCGCCAACGCGGCGTGCACCACCATGAACAGACTGGTCTCGGTCGTGCCCGCCAGCGCCGCGAGCGCGGTGTGCGTCTCGGTGTCCAGGGTGAACGGCAGGTCCCGGCTGCGCATGCTCTGCACCGCCGGTCGCGGGCGGTCGGCGGGCAACTCCAGCACATCCGGAATCCCGGCCAGCCGCTCACGCCAGTAGCCGAGCTGGCGGCCGGCCAGCGACTGCGGATCGTCCTCTGCTCCGAGCAGATCCCGTTGCCACAGCGCGTAATCGGCGTACTGCACGCGCGGAGTGGGCAGCGCGGCGTCCGCGCCGGAGATCCGGGACAGGTAGGCGGTCACCAGATCGGCGGCCAGCGGGGCCATGGACGCGCCATCCGCGCTGATGTGGTGCACGACCAGGACGACGACGTGGGCGGTCGGCACCCGGAACAGGCCCACCCGCACGGGGGCCTCGCGGATCAGATCGAATCCGCTCCCGGCGAGTTCGTCGATCCGATCCCGCAGCGGCGCACCGTCTTCGGTCTCGACCACGGTCAGCTCGGGTGCGGCGCTGTCCACGCTCACCACCACCTGACGTGGTCCGTCGGCGTCGGCCGGATAGATGGTGCGCAGCGTCTCGTGCCGTCCGATCACATCGTGCACGGCCGCGCGCAGCGCCGAGACGTCCAGTTCCCCGGTCAGCCGCAGCGGTGCGACGATGTTGTAGGCCGCCGAGTCGGGATCGAGGCGGTTGAGCACCCACATGCGCTGTTGGGCGGGGGAGAGCGGCACCCGATCCGGCCGCAGCCGCGGGGCCAGGGCAGGGCGGTCGGGTGCGGTGCCCGCGGCCGGGACGACGCGCGCCGACAGCTGCGCCACCGTTGGCGCGTCGAACAGATCGCGCAGCGCCACCGTGGATCCCAGCGCCGCGTTGACCCGTGCCACCACCCGGGTGGCGCTGAGCGAATTGCCGCCGAGTTCGAAGAAGGAACGGTCGATGCTCACGCGGTCGGCGCCCAGCACCTCCGCGAAGACGGCCGCCACCGCGGTCTCCACCGGGGTGCGCGGGGCCAGGTACCGCTGCGCGAGCGTCGCGAAATCCGGTGCGGGCAGGGCGTTCCGGTCCAGCTTGCCCACCGGAGTGAGCGGGACGTCGTCGAGTTCGACGAGGTAGCTCGGCACCATGTAGCCGGGCAGGGCCGCCGCGATGCGGGTGCGCAGCCCCTCGGTGTCCAGCGCCCGCTCGAGCTCGGGCGCGGCCACCACATACGACACCAGCACGGTGTCGCCGGTCGGACCCGGAAGTCCCACGGTGGCCGCGTATTCCACCTGCTCGTCGGCGGCCAGCACCGCGTCGATCTCACCGAGTTCGATGCGCAGCCCGCGAATCTTCACCTGGAAGTCGCTGCGCCCCAGGTACTCCAGCTCCAGGGCCGGACCCTGCGGGCCCTTGACCTCGATCCAGCGCACCATATCGCCGGTGCGGTACATGCGCACCCCGGGGGCGCCGTACGGATTGGCCACGAATCGCGAGGCGGTGAGCGCGAAGCGGTTGAAGTAGCCGCGCGCCAGCTGCGGGCCCGACAGATACAGTTCACCGGTGATACCGAGGGGCACCGGACGCAGCCAGCTGTCGAGCACCATGGCCCCCGCCCCGAGCACCGGCGCGCCGATGGTGATCTGCTCCCCGGCCCGCAGTTCGCCCGGACCAGTGGCCCACACGCTGAATTCGGTGGGGCCGTAGAGGTTCACCATGCGCCGGTCGGCCGACCAGGCCGCCACCAGCTCCGGGCCGACCGCCTCGCCCGCCACCGACAGGCAGCGCAGTGCGGGCAGCTCGCGCGGATCCATGGTGGCCAGCACCGACGGGGTGATGACGGCGTGGGTGACGCCCTCGGTGCGCAGCAGCCGCTCCAGCTCGCCGCCGCCGTACACCTCCGGCGGCGACAGCACCAGCCGCCCGCCCATACCGTGCGCCATGAGCAGTTCGTGCACGGAGGCGTCGAAGCTGGGCGAGGCCACCTGGAGGGCGCTCGCCGTTTCGTCGAGATCCAGGGAGTGCCGCTGGGTGGCGACGAGATTCGCCAGACCCCGGTGGCTCAGCAGCACCGCCTTGGGCTTGCCGGTGGATCCGGAGGTGTAGATGAGGTACGCGGTCTGGTCCAGGGTGATGGGTCCGCCGCGTTCGGCGTCGGTGACGGGCGCATCGGAGACCGTCATGGCGCGGCGGATGGTGTTGAGATCGTCGAGCAGCAGCCAGTCGATGGAACCGGGCAGGGTGTCGCCGACCGCGCACACCGTCACGCCGATGGGGGCGCGGGAGTCGGTGAGGATGTGCTCGATGCGTTCCACCGGATAGTTGGGGTCCAGCGGCAGGAACGCCGCGCCGGTCTTGGCCAGCGCCCACACCGCCACCACGGATTCCACCGAGCGGGTCAGCGCCAGCACCACGAAGACCTCGCGGCCCACGCCCCGGCGCAGCAGCACCCGGGCGAACCGGTTGGACCACGCGTCCAGGTCGCGATAGGACATGGTGAGGCTGCCCGCGCTCACCGCGATGCCGTCCGGGTCGACGCGTGCGCCCGCGGCGAGGATGTCCGGCAGGGTGCGCATGGGCACCGGATCGCCGCCGCGCACCGGTAGCAGTGCCCGGCGTTCGGCGGCATCGCAGTGCTGGAGCTGGGCGATGCGGCGGTGCGGGTGGGTGGCGATCTGGTCGAGCAGGGCGACGAAGCGGTCGAGCAGCCGCCGCGCCCCGGCCTCGGGCAGCTGGTCGGCCAGGTACTTCACGCAGACGCGCAGGGATTCGGCGCCGTCGCGGTCGCGCTGCGGAATCACCATGAGGTTCAGCGGATACGGCGTGGCATCGGTGCCGGATACGTCCAGGATGCGCATGCCCGCGATATCCAGTGCCCGCGAGAGGGTTTCGCGGTCGATGGGATAGGACTCGAAGACGGTGAGGGTGTCGAACAGTTCGGGCAGCCCGACCGCCTGGTGCAGGGCGGCCAGCCCGATGTGCTGGTGGTCCAGCAGTCGCGCCTGTTCGTCCTGTACGCGCGCCAGCAGATCGGCCACCCGTTCGGCCGGGTCGAGTCGCACCCGCACCGGCAGCGTGTTGATGAACAGGCCGATCATGTCCTCGACGCCGCTCAGCTGCGGGGGACGTCCGGAGACGGTGCCGCCGAACACCACGTCGGTGCGGCCGGTGAGCATGGCGAGCAGCAGCGCCCAGGCGGCCTGGACGGCGGTGTTCACCGTGGCCCCGGCGGCGCGGACGGTGTCCTCCAGCCGGGTCAGCGCCCGCGCGTCGATATCCGCGGCTACCGTGCCGGATTCGGTGGAGGTGATATCCGCGAGGGTGGGCACCGCGCGGGTCGGCCCGTCCACTCCCGCGAGCGCCTCCCGCCAGGCGGCCAGTGAGGCGTCGTCGTCCTGTTCGGCCAGCCAGCCCAGGAAGTCGCGATAGGAGTGCGGCGTGGGCAGCCCGGCCTGCTGCCCGGTGACGGTGGCGAGGTATCCGGCGAGCAGTTCGCGCACCAGCAGCGGGGTCGACCAGCCGTCCAGGATCAGGTGGTGGTTGGTCATGAGCAGCGTGTACGCCTCGGCGCCCGTGCGCACCAGGGTGAAGCGCAGCAGCGGCGGGCGGGTCAGGTCGAAACGGGTGCCCGCGTCCACCTCGACGATGCGTTCGAGTTCGCGTGGGCGATCGGTCGACTCCGGAAGCTGGGTGAGATCCATTTCCTGCCAGGCGATCTCGGCGGAGCCGAGCACCAGCTGCCGGGGCCCGTCCGGGGTCTCGACGAAGGCGACGCGCAGCACGTCGTGCCGGTCCAGCAGCGTCTGGGCGGCGGCGCGCAGGGCGGGTGCGTCCACCCGGCCCGCCAGCGACAGCCGGGTCTGCACCGTGTAGCCGTCGGCGGTGTCGTTGTCGTAGCGGGCGTGGAACAGCAGCCCGTATTGCAGCGGTGACAGCGGCCAGATATCGGTGAGCGCGGGGTAGTCGCGCTCCCACGCGTCGATCCGGTCCTGGGTCACCTCGACCAGCGGGAAGTCCGAGGGGCTGTGCCCGCCCGCCCCGGCGCCGCGGGCGTGCGCGGTGAGCGCCGCCAGCGCCTGCGACCACAGGTCCGCCAGTTCGCGCACCTGGGCGTCGGTGAGGATGCGCGCGGCGTAGGCCCAGGTGACCTCCAGCCCGGCCGCGGTGTGCAGGGCATTGACATCGACCACGGCGGCCAACGGTGCGTGATCGTCCTGGGTGGCGGTGAAACGCCGTGGCAGCCAAGCGCCTTCGCCACCGGCTCCGGTGCGTCCCAGGTAGTTGAAGCTCAGGTGCGGGGTGGGTGCGTCCGCGAGCGCGGCCGCCGTCTCCGGGGTGAGGTAGCGCAGCATGCCGAAGCCGACACCCTTGTCCGGTATGGTGCGCAGCCGCTCCTTCACCGCCTTGAGTGCCGCGCCCGCCGCGGGTCCGCCGTCGAACGCCTCGGCGATATCGATCTCGCCGAGTTCCAGGGCCACCGGGTAGACGCTGGTGAACCAGCCCACCGTGCGGGAGATGTCCGCGCCGGGCAGGATGGCATCCTCCCGCCCGTGCCCCTCCAGGGTGAGCAGCGTATCGGTGCGGTCGCGCCAGCGCGCCCAGGCCAGCGCGAGCGCGGTGAGCAGGGCGTCGTCCACGCCGCAGTGGAAGCGCTCCGGTATGAGTTCCAATGCGGTGGAGGCGGTTTCGGTGTCGACGACGGTGACGACCTGCCCCATGGTCGCGGTCGTGTCGAATTCGGGATCGAGCGCCCGCAACCCCAACTCGCCCTGCGGCGTCGCCGCCATCCGCTGCCACAGCGGCAGTTCCCCGACCCGCTCGGCGGCCTGGGCCACCTGCCCGTGCGCCCACCGCCGGAACGAGGTGCCGACCGGCTGCAACGGCACCCCCGCGTACGCCAGCGCCAGATCCGGCAACAGAATCCGCCAGGACACCCCGTCGACCACCAGATGATGCAGCACCATCCACAGCCGCGGCGCGTCATCCGCCCGCTCCATGACCACGAACCGCGCCACCGTCCCGGCCGCCGGATCGAGCAGATCGGCGGCCCGCCCCAACGCGGCTTGCTCGTCGTCGGCCTCGGAGTCGG
>NZ_JASCXP010000073.1:0-22137 GCF_030010695.1 Nocardia sp. CC201C | reverse complement strand
CTCGTCGCGCGGGCGCATGGCGCCGAAGGGTGCGTTCCAGAACTCGCCCCGGCGGCGGGTCCACGGCCCGACATACGCGTAGGGCCGGGGGTTGTCCCAGTCGCCCGGTGACACCCCGTAGTTCACTTCGTCGATGGCGACGGACAGATCGAAGTGTTCCGGCCACAGCACCGGCTGTTCGGCGGCGAAGCGGCGTAGTGCGGTATCGCCGATGGCGAACCAGTCGTGCACGGTCGCGGCCGCGCCGGAATCGAGACTGAACGGCTCGTCGGGGTCCATATTGGTGCCGTCGCTGTAGAGACCGTCCGGCGGCCCGTCCGGTTCGAATCCGGCGGCCGCGGCCAATTCGCGGTAGGTGCCGTGCAGCGCGGCGCGGCCCCGCGGCCAGACCAGATCGGTGCCCGTCACCGAGACCGGCCATGTGATTCCGGTGAACCCACCCAGCACGATGCGCATGCGAATGGTGCCGAAACGCCGGTACTGCGGTCCCGCGATCAGCAGTTCCGCGGCCGCGTGCAACGCGAATCGGGTGTCCTCGTAGGTGATGTCGTCCACCTCGAAATCATCTCCGGGGCACCGTGGGCGAGGCGGGGAATTCGGTCTGCGGACACGCCGATCACTGCCGGTTGCCCTCACCCGATTTCCACCCGGGAAAGCGAAACGCCGCGCCCTTCCGAAAGCTCCGGAAGACCACGGCGTTCGCTTGTTATTGCTGTCTCACCTGGCGTTATCGGTGCAGGCGGAAAGGATCACCTTCGCCTGCCGCGGCGACGCCGAACCCGCATCCGGGAACGACGGCGCACTTTTACCGAGCACATCGATGGCGGCCTGCTCGGCCTCCACCTTGGTCGCCGCCCACGCCCAGCCGAAACGGGTGTCGGCGCCCTGGGACACCGCACCGCAGGCATTGGCGAAGTGCACGACGACCTCGCAGTCGCCACCGCCGCATTCGGCGATCGCGGCCGTGTCCGCGGCACCGTAACTGCCGTAGTTCACCGCGTAGGCGACGTTTCCGGTGCTCTTGGACAGCGCCAGGGCGCCGTACAGGTCACCGGCGGTGGCGGTGAAACCGCCATCGACCGCGGACGCGGGACCCGCGGCGACGACGCCGAGCGTCGCCATCGACGAGACAGCGAGACCCAAACAGGTCTTGCGCAACAACGACATTCACTTCTCCCCGTGAAGAAAGGCAATAACGGGTGGAATCTTTGCCGAGACCAACCGTTATGTCCAGTTGGCTGGTAGTGCGAACAGCAGGGTCAAACCCGCCGCATTACCGAGACGACCTTACCCAGGATCACGGCCTCGTCGCCGTCGATCACCTGGTAGGCCGGATTACGGGGTTCCAGATAGACGTGCCCGCCGGTGCGTCGATACACCTTGACAGTGGCCTCACCGTCGATCATCGCCGCCACGATCTCGCCATTGTGCGCCTCGTGCTGTTTGCGGACCACGACGATATCGCCGTCGCAAATGGCGGCGTCGACCATGGAATCACCGCGCACGCGCAGCCCGAACACGGTTCCGCGCCCGACCAGTTCGCGCGGCAGCGAGAGCACGTCGTCGGTGTGCTCCTCGGCCAGGATCGGCGTACCCGCGGCGATATCGCCGACCACCGGCACCGGCACCTGCTGTTCGGACTCCGCGCGGCCCTGCGGTGCGGAGTGCAGGAACATGCGCACGTCGATGGGCCGCGACATGGTGTCGCTGCGGCGCAGGAATCCCTTCTCCTCCAGTGCGTTCAGATGCTTGGACACCGTGGAGGAGGATTTCAGCCCGACCTCGTCGCCGATCTGGCGAGTATTGGGCGGATACCCGTGCCGCACCACCCAGTCCCGGATCACGGCGAGGATGTGGTGTTGGCGCGGCGGCAGCGTCGAGGTGTCGAGATGCTCGAACGCGTCGGAGTAGTCGTATCCGGTCACCGGGGCATCCTAATGGCCGGACACCGCTCTACCGGGCGATCACCACGCCCACATCCCCGTCGTAGCGGCGGTAGAGCAGCCGCCCGCGCCGATCGGCGATATCGGTGCAGAACAGGAACGGCAGCCCGTAGCGGCACAGCCGCGCCGCCGCCTGATGCTCGGCGAGCACCGGCACCCGATGCGGATTCATGGTCAGGGGCAGCTCGTCCATGCCGCGCGGCGGCCGCAGCCGCCACTGCCGCGCGAAGCGCACCCCGCGCGGTCCGGCCCAGTACACGATCGCGTCCTCACCGGTTTCGGCATCGGTGAACAGGTGCGCGTCGTAGTCCATGGCGTCCATGGTCGCGATCGCCTCGGCCGCGTCGCAGCTCCGCGCGTCCACCGTCTTGCGCCGGGTGACGGGTCGGTCATCGGTGACGCCGGCGAGCACCGCCCGCCGCCGATCCGGCATGCGGCGCGCCACCGACCGCTCCACCCGCCGCAGTTGCAGATCCAGCCGCTCGGCCGCGAAGGTCAGCGCCCAGCCTCCCGATCCGTCGATCTGGGTGCGCACCTCCCCCTGCCCGGTCCGCACGTTCGCCTGCACGGTCATCACCCCGGTCCCCGGACGGTCGACCATCCGCACCCGCGCCGGTTCGTGAATGTGGTGCCGCCGCAATACCTGTCCGATCATCCGTTCCGCCCGTACGACCTCGGCGAAGGACACTTCCCCCACCGCGTTCACCACCACGTGCGCATCTCCGACCACCACCGCGTGTGTGTCCACTGGACGACGACCACCTTCCCCTGAGCTACGAACCGGTTTGGGCGTACCCATGCCACCACCGGAACTGCGAGGCTCCTAGGGCCGAAGGTCCCCTCGGGTCCTTTCTCGCGACGCGCACGGCGCAGCCGACCACGGAATCGAAAAGCTTGCCGCGACGAGGAAATCCGACACGCGCAGGCAGTTCGGCATCGTCCGAGCTACTGACAGATCCGGGGAGCGAGAGGACAATGTGCCGCATGTCACACGACCCGGACGCGGTCGGCGGCGATCGCACGCGCGTCCTCGAAGCCCTGTCCCAGTTGCGATTACGCGAACTCCTGGCGGGTGTGCAAGACAGGATAACCCAACTGGTCGGTGTGCACGAGCGGATGGACCGGCTCATCGACGCCATGCTCGTCATCACCGCCGGACTCGATCTCGACGACACCCTCCGCTCCATCGTCCACACCGCCATCGAACTCGTGGACGCCCGCTACGGCGCGCTCGGCGTGCGCGAGACGCGCGGATACACCCATCCCCTCTCGGAATTCGTCTACGAGGGCATCGACGATCGCACCCGGGTTCTCATCGGCGACCTGCCGCACGGCGGCGGCGTCCTGGGCCTGCTCATCGAACAGCCGGAACCCATTCGGCTGGCCGATCTCTCCGACCATCCGGCGTCGATCGGCTTCCCGGAACACCATCCGCCGATGCGAACCTTCCTCGGCGTTCCGGTGAAGGTGCGCGACGAGGTGTTCGGCAGCCTCTACCTCACCGAGAAGGCCGGTGGGCTGGAATTCACCGAGGACGACGAGGTGGTGGTGCGGGCGCTGGCCGCCGCCGCGGGGATCGCGGTCGAGAACGCCCGCCTCTACGAGGAATCCCGCATCCGCCAAACCTGGCTGGAATCCATCCGCGACGTGGCGACCGAACTGCTGGGCGGCGGCGAACCGGCCGAGGTGCTGGAGCTGATCGCGGAACGGGCCATGACCCTCGCCGGAGCGGTGTGCGCCTTCCTGGCGCTGCCCGAAGACCTGGAATCGCCCGATCAGGAGGTGGAGGAGCTGATCGTGGCGGCCGGTACCGGCACCACCGCGGCAGGCATTCTGGGCCGTCGAATTCCGGTGGCGGACTCGCACACCGGCTCGGTGTTCCGCACCGCGGAGTCGAAGGTGACACAGGGTCTGGCCTTCAACGCGTTCACCGATATCCTGCCCGCATTCGGCCCGGTGCTGCTGCTGCCATTGCAGGCCCGCAAATCGATGCTGGGCGTGCTGGCGGTCTGCCGGAGCCCCGAAGCGCCGGAATTCGATACGCCCACCCAGGCGATGATGGCGGTGTTCGCCGGTCAAGCCGCCTTGGCACTGCGTTTGGCCGACACCCAGTTCCGCATGCGGGAGCTGGACGTGCTCTCCGAACGCGACCGCATCGCCCGCAGCCTGCACGACCGGGTGATCCAACGGCTGTTCGCCACCGGCCTGGTCCTGCAGGGCACCGCGCAGCGCATCCGCACCCCCGAGATCCGCACCCGCCTCGGCCGCACCCTCGACGATCTGCAATCCATCGTGCAGGACATCCGGCAATCCATCTTCGACCTGCACGAGCCCGAAACCGGTTCGGCGCGCCTGCACCAGCGCCTGCACGATCTCATCGCCGAGATGACCGCCGAGGCCGACCTGCGCACCACGGTGCACGTCTCCGGACCGCTGTCGGTGCTGCCGATCCCCCTGGCCGACGATGTGGAATCGGTACTGCGCGAAGCACTCAGCAATGTGGTGCGGCACGCCGAAGCCCACAGCGTGCACATCAATATCGCCATCGACGACGAGATCAGCATCGAGGTGACCGACGACGGCGTCGGTTTGCCGTCGGATCTGCCCCGCCGCAGCGGCCTGTCCAATCTGGATGTGCGCGCCGACCGCACCAACGGGCGCTTCGACATCGGTCCGGCAGGTGACCGCGGCACGGTCCTGCGCTGGGCCGCACCCCTGGCCTAACCCGGCGGGTCAGAACACGGCCAGCAGCAGGGTCCCGATCAGTGCGCACCCTCCGGCCGACAGCAGCGTCAGTGGGAGCAGCGGCCACAGGCCCGCGGTGGTGCGTCGGGCGAGCAGATACCCGGCTCCGGCTCCGCAGGCGGCCAGCACGAAGCCACCGCCGGAGACGAGGTAGAAGACGCTCGCGAAGGCCGCGTTGAGGGCCTCGCCGCCGCCCTCGGCGTAGCCGTCGAACGGGATGGGGAAACGGAAGGCCAGCGCCGTCAGCGCGGCCGTGAACGGTGCGGCGAGAACGGCGGCGAGCGCACCCCACAGCATGACGGCCAGCAGCGGGATCAGCGGGGTGTCGACGCGCTCTGTCACTCGCTCATCATGGCCCATGGACACAGCGGCATGGCGGAGCACCGACGACAACGGCCTGCCGATGACGTGATGTCGTCGGCAGGCCGCGTTCGGTGGAACGCACTCCTAGACGGTGAAACCCAAGGCGCGCAACTGCTCCCGGCCGTCATCGGTGATCTTGTCCGGACCCCACGGCGGCATCCACACCCAATTGATCTGGAGGTCCTCCACCAGGCCGCTGCGGACCAGGGCATTGCGGGCCTGGTCCTCGATCACATCGGTGAGCGGGCACGCCGGGGACGTCAGCGTCATATCGATCTTGGCGATGGACTCCTCGACCTTCAGGCCGTAGACCAGGCCGAGATCGACCACATTGATGCCGAGTTCGGGGTCGACCACATCGCGCATGGCCTCCTCGAGGTCCTCGAGGTGCTGTACTTCCTCGGGGGTCAGCTGAACCTCCGCCTCGGCGGTCGGGGCCTGCTGTTCGGTGTCGCTCATCTCTTACTCCCCGTTACCCATCGACTTCGTGGCCTCCTGTGCGGAGGATATCCGCACCACCGCGTCCTTGAACGCCATCCAGCCCAGCAATGCGCATTTCACCCGCGCCGGGTACTTGGCGACGCCCGCGAAGGCGATGCCGTCGCCGATCACGTCCTCATCGCCCTCGACGGTGCCGCGACTGGTGATCATCTCGTCGAAGGATCCGACCACCTTCAGCGCCTGCTGCACGGGCAGGCCGATGACCTGGTCGGCCAGCACCGAGGTCGACGCCTGGCTGATGGAGCAGCCCTGGCCGTCATAGGAGACGTCGGCGACGTCGCCCTTCTCGTCGATGTGTACGCGCAGCGTCACCTCGTCACCGCAGGTGGGGTTGACGTGGTGCACCTCCGCACCGAACGGCTCGCGAAGGCCGCGGTGGTGCGGGTGCTTGTAGTGGTCCAGGATGACTTCCTGGTACATCTGCTCCATGCGCATGGTTTATGCAACTCCGAAGAAGGTCTGGGCCTTCCGCACCGCGGCCACCAGCGCGTCCACCTCGTCGAGGGTGTTGTAGACGGCGAAGGAGGCCCGCGCGGTGGCGGCCACGCCGAAGCGGCGGTGCAGCGGCCAGGCGCAGTGATGGCCGACACGGATGGCGACGCCCTCGTCATCGAGAATCTGGCCGACGTCGTGGGCGTGGATACCGTCCACCACGAAGGCCACCGCGCCACCGCGGTTCACGTTCTCGGTCGGTCCGATGATGCGGACGCCGTCCAGCTTACCCAGTCCGAGCAGGGCTGCCTCGGTGAGCGCATGCTCGTGCGCCGCAACGGCTTCCATGCCGACCGCCTCGAGATACCGCACGGCCGCGCCCAATCCGACGACCTGCGAGGTCATCGGCACGCCCGCCTCGAAGCGCTGCGGCGGCGGCGCGTAGGTGCTCTCCTCCATGAACACGGTCTCGATCATGGAGCCGCCGGTGATGAACGGCGGTGTGTCGGCGAGGATCTCGCGCCGCCCGTACAGCACGCCCACGCCCGACGGGCCGAGCATCTTGTGCCCGGAGAAGGCGGCGTAGTCGATACCCAACTCGCGGAAGTTCACCGGCATGTGCGGCACCGACTGGCAGGCGTCGAGCACCACCAGCGCGCCGACCGCCTTGGCCCGGCGCACCAGCTCCTCGACGGGCGCGACCGCACCGGTCACATTGGACTGGTGGGTGAAGGCGACCACCTTGGTGGCGGGCGACAGTTCCAGCGAATCGAGGTCGATGCGCCCGTCGCCGGTGACCCCGTACCACTTCAGTGTCGCCCCGGTGCGCCGCGCCAGCTCCTGCCACGGCACCAGGTTCGCGTGGTGCTCGAGTTCGGTGATGACGATCTCGTCGCCCGGCCCCACCCGGTACGGGAAGCGGTTGTCGGCGAAGGAGTAGGTGACCAGGTTCAGCGATTCGGTCGCGTTCTTGGTGAACACGATCTCGTCGGCGTCCACGCCCACGAAGCGGGCGATATCGGCGCGGGCGCCCTCGTAGGCGTCGGTGGCCTCCTCCGCCAGCTGATGAGCGCCACGGTGCACGGCCGCATTGCGCTGGACCAGGAAGTCACGCTCCGCGTCCAGAACCGCCGTCGGCCGCTGCGCGGTCGCGCCCGAGTCCAGGTAGACCAGGGGTTTGCCGTCGCGCACCGTGCGGCTCAGGATCGGGAAGTCGGCCCGGATGCGGGCGACGTCCAGGGCCGCCACCCCGGCGAGCGGGGAATCGTGCGGCCCGGCGAGCCGGGAATCGTGACCCGTGGCGGTCATGGGTATCAGGCTCCTACGGCAGCGGAGGTGAAGCGCACGTAGCCGTTGGCATCGAGTTCCTCAGCCAGTTCCGGACCGCCCTCGGCGACGATGCGGCCGTTGACGAACACGTGCACGAAGTCCGGCTGGATGTAGCGCAGGATGCGGGTGTAGTGGGTGATCAGCAGGACGCCGCCCGCCGTAGGCTTGCCGGAGCCATCGTCCCAGCCCCGCTCCTTGTAGCGGTTCACGCCCTCGGAGACGATGCGCAGCGCGTCCACGTCCAGACCGGAGTCGGTCTCGTCCAGGATGGCGATCTTCGGCTTGAGCAGGCCCAGCTGCAGGATCTCGTGGCGCTTCTTCTCACCACCGGAGAAGCCCTCGTTCACCGAACGCTCGCCGAAAGCCGCGTCGATCTCCAGCTCGGCCATGTTCTCCTTGACTTCCTTGACCCACGTGCGCAGCTTGGGGGCCTCGCCGCGCACGGCGGTGGCGGCGGTGCGCAGGAAGTTCGACATGGACACACCCGGAACCTCGACCGGGTACTGCATGGCCAGGAACAGGCCCGCGCGCGCCCGCTCGTCCACCGACATCTCCAGCACGTCCTCACCGTCGAGGGTGATGGAGCCGGAGGTCACGGTGTACTTGGGGTGACCGGCGATGGCGTAGGACAGCGTCGACTTGCCGGAGCCGTTGGGGCCCATGATGGCGTGGGTCTCACCCGAGCGGACGGTCAGGTTGACGCCGTTGAGGATGGGCTTGGCCTCGCCCTCGGGGGTGGTGACCTCGACGTGCAGGTCCTTGATTTCCAGGGTGGTCATCGAATTCGGATTCCTTTGCGGAGTGGGAAAGTTCGTCTTATACGCCGACAGCGGCGAGCTCGGCCTCGATGGCCGCCTCCAGCCGCTCCCGGACCTCGGGGACCGTGATCTTCTGGATGATCTCGTGGAAGAAGCCGCGCACCACCAGGCGTCGCGCCGTCTCCTCCGGAATGCCGCGAGCGCGCAGGTAGAACAGCTGCTCGTCGTCGAAACGGCCGGTGGCCGAGGCGTGTCCGGCGCCGATGATCTCGCCGGTCTCGATCTCCAGGTTCGGCACCGAGTCGGCGCGCGCGCCGTCGGTGAGCACCAGGTTGCGGTTCACCTCGTAGGTGTCGGTGCCCTCGGCGGCGGCGCGGATGAGCACATCGCCCACCCACACGGTGTGCGCGTCGGGCTTGGACGAGGCCGGATCGCCCTGCAGCGCACCCTTGTACTGCACGTTCGACTTGCAGTTGGGCTGCGAGTGGTCGACCAGCAGGCGCTGTTCGAAATGCTGGCCGTCGTCGGCGAAGTACAGGCCGAGCAGTTCGGCATCGCCGCCGGGACCGTCGTAGCGCACATTCGCGGTGAGCCGCACCAGGTCGCCGCCGAGGGTGACATTGGTGTGGCGCAGGGTGGCGTCGCGGCCCAGCCGGGGGTGATGCGCGGTGGCGTGGACGGCGTCGTCGGCCCAGTCCTGCACCGCGACCACATTCAGCCGGGCGCTGTCACCGAGCACGAATTCCACGTTGTCGGCGTAGGTTCCGCTGCCCCGGTAGTCGAGCACCACGGTGGCGGCGGCGAAGTTGCCGAGCCGGATCTGCACGTGCCCGAAAGCGGTCTTGCCCGCGCCCGGACCGGTGATGGTCACGGTGACCGGTTCGGCCACTTCGGTTTCCGCGCCGACCGACACAACGGTGGCCTGGTCGAAACCCGAGTACGCCTGCGCGGCGACCCGATCGGTGGGCACGCCGCCCTGGCCGAGGCGGCCGTCGGCGCGGTCCACGGTCTCCACCGTGACACCGGCGACCTCGCTCACCTCGACGGTGGCCGCGCCGTCGCGCACCGCGCTGCCGTCGTGCAGGCCGCCCAGGCGGCGCAGCGGGGTGAAGCGCCACGCCTCGTCCTTGGCCGAGGGCACCTCGAAGGCGTCCACATCGAAGGAGGCGAACACCTCACCCTTGTTGACGGCGGGGGGCCGTACTTCCGCGGCCTCCGCAACGTTCTCGACGGCCATCAGCCGACGGCTCCTTCCATCTGCAGCTCGATCAGGCGGTTCAGTTCCAGGGCGTACTCCATGGGGAGTTCCTTGGCGATGGGCTCCACGAAGCCGCGCACCACCATGGCCATCGCCTCGTCCTCGGTCAGACCGCGGCTCATCAGGTAGAACAGCTGATCCTCGGACACCTTGGAGACCGTGGCCTCGTGGCCCATGGTCACGTCGTCCTCGCGGATGTCGACGTAGGGGTAGGTGTCGGAGCGGGAGACGTTGTCCACCAGCAGCGCATCGCACTTCACGGTCGACTTGGACGCGTACGCGCCCTTGTTCACCTGCACCAGGCCGCGGTAGGAGGCGCGACCGCCGCCGCGCGCCACCGACTTGGAGATGATGTTGGAGGAGGTGTGCGGCGCCAGGTGCAGCATCTTCGCGCCGGTGTCCTGGTGCTGGCCCTCACCCGCGAAGGCGATGGAGAGCACCTCGCCCTTGGCGTGCTCACCGGTCATCCACACCGCCGGGTACTTCATGGTGACCTTGGAGCCGATATTGCCGTCGACCCACTCCATGGTCGCGCCCGCCTCGGCCTTGGCCCGCTTGGTGACCAGGTTGTAGACGTTGTTCGACCAGTTCTGGATGGTGGTGTAGCGGCAGCGGCCGCCCTTCTTCACGATGATCTCCACGACCGCGGAGTGCAGCGAGTCCGAGCTGTAGATCGGCGCGGTGCAGCCCTCGACGTAGTGCACGTAGGCATCCTCGTCGACGATGATCAGCGTGCGCTCGAACTGGCCCATGTTCTCGGTGTTGATCCGGAAGTAGGCCTGCAGCGGAATGTCGACGTGCACGCCCGGCGGCACGTAGATGAACGAGCCGCCCGACCACACGGCCGAGTTCAGCGCGGAGAACTTGTTGTCACCGGAGGGGATCACCGAGCCGAAGTACTGCTGGAAGATCTCCGGGTGCTCGCGCAGGCCGGTGTCGGTGTCGAGGAAGATGACACCCTGCTTCTCCAGATCCTCGCGGATGGAGTGGTAGACCACCTCGGACTCGTACTGCGCGGCGACACCGGCGACGAGACGCTGCTTCTCCGCCTCCGGGATGCCGAGCTTGTCGTAGGTGTTCTTGATGTCCTCGGGCAGGTCTTCCCAGGACGCGGCCTGCTTCTCGCTGGACCGCACGAAGTACTTGATGTTGTCGAAGTCGATGCCGTCGAGGTTGGAGCCCCAGTTCGGCATGGGCTTCTTGTCGAAGATGCGCAGGGCCTTGAGCCGGAAGTCGAGCATCCATTCGGGCTCGTTCTTCTTCGCCGAGATGTCGCGCACGACCTCCTCGGACAGGCCGCGCTTGGCACTGGCACCGGCGACATCCGTATCGGCCCAGCCGTAGCCGTACTTGCCCAGGGAGGCGATGGTCTCCTCCTGGGTGAGGGGAGGGGCCTGGGCTGCGTCATTCTCGCGGCTCGCCGCAGCGGTCGTCGTCATTCGGCACTCCTTCCGGAGTCGTTCGTCGATGTCGTCGCGGGCTGTGCGACGGGTTTTCCAGCGGTATTCGGTGTGGCCCCGGCGGTGCCGGGTGTCAGCGCCCCGGCGGTGCCGGGTGTCAGCACGGTGAGGGGTACGTGGGTGGTGCAGGCGCAGTCGCCGTTGGCGATGGTGGCCAGCCGCTGCACATGGGTGCCCAGCAGTTCGCGGAACGCCTCCAGTTCGGCGGCGCACAGCTCCGGGAACTCCTCGGCCACGTGCGATACCGGGCAGTGGTGCTGGCAGATCTGCACGCCCGCGCCGACCTCCCGGGTGGACGCCGCGAATCCGGCGGCGGTGAACGCCTCCGCGATCTCGTCGGCCTTGGCGGCCGTCTCCTCCGGCGTGTGCCGGGCCAGCCGGTCGATACCGGCGACGATGGTGCCGACCCGCTTGCGCGCGAAGTCGACGATGGCCTTGTCGCCGCCGATCTCCCGCAGCTGACGCATCGCGGCACCGGCGAGGTCATCGTAGGCATGCCCCAAACGGCCTCTGCCCTGGGCCGTCAACTGGAACTGCTTGGCGGGACGGCCACGCCCCTTCTGCTGCCACGGCGCGGAGCGGGCGGCACGCGCCTCCCCCGACTCGATGAGGGCATCGAGGTGCCTGCGCACCCCCGCCGGAGTGAGGCCGAGCCGCTTGCCGATGGCGGTCGCGGTGATCGGTCCTTCCTCGAGCAGCAGTTTCACGACGGCTTCGCGGGTGTGGCCTTCGCCTGCGGGTTCGGACACCGCAGCAGACCGGGCGCCCTGCTGGCGCCCGGTGCCTGCTTCCGCATTCCGCAAACCCATGGTTTTCACAACACCAGTGTGACGGAATTCCTTCCCGGGTTCTAGTAAGGGTCACCTGACTTGGAGGGGGTTGGGAGTGTGAACCTTCGCACACGGCAGAAGGGGGCGATCCGGCCGGGAATCGCGGCGACGCTCGGACGACCGCGCGCGGACCAAGATTGCGAGCAATTCGCCCGCGACCGCCGATCCCGCCGCGAGCCCGTCACCGCGAGCGGATTCGACGCCGAGAAAATCGACCCCGTGCGGATTCACCTCGTGCGGATTCAGCCCGCGCGGGTTCAGCCCACGTGGGTTCACACCCCCGGCGCGGGTTCACCTCGTGCAGATCACCTCGTGCGGATCACCTCGTACGGATTCACCCGCGCGGCTTCAGCCCACGTGGGTTCAGCCCGCGCGGGTTCACACCCCCGGCGCGGGTTCACGCCCACGTGGGTTCAGCCCCGGCGTGGGTTCGACGCCGTCGACCCACACGCCCGCGTGCGGTGAATTACAGTGGCGGACAATGCGATAGCACGTCCGGCAGGGGGTTCCACGACCCGAACAGTTGCCTGTTATCGTAAGTTACATCTTTTCCAGGCGGTACGACCTCCGCCGATCGAGAGGGATCCACACCCGCGCCATGAATCCGGTGATCACCACGAACCTGCCCGTCGCACTGCGCAACGGCTGGGCCCTGACCTTCGGCGACGGCATCGAAGCCCCCGCGCGCACGCCCTCGACCGTGCTCTACGACCTGCCGCACCGGCAGCTGCGCCGCTTCGACCGCGACACCCCCGCCCACGGGAATCCGGTGCTGCTGGTGCCGCCGCTGGCCGTGGACGCCTCCTGCTACGACCTGCGGCCGGGCCAGAGCCTCGCGCGCTTCCTGCGCGACAGCGGTCGGCAGCCGTACGTGATCGACTACGGCCGCATCACCGCCGCGGACCGCGACCTGGGGTTGGAGGAGTGGGTGGACGATATCGTCCCGACCGCCATCGCCCATATCAGCGAGCTGCACGACGGCGCGGACGTCGACCTGATCGGCTGGTCGCTGGGCGGCATCATCAGCCTGCTCACCGCCGCCGACCACGCCGATCTGCCGATCGGCTCGGTCACCACCCTGGGCTCGCCCATGGACTTCGGCCGCAACCGCCTACTGGCACCGGTGCGCATGGTCGCGAAGCTCACCGGCGGGCGGGAGATCGCCTATGCCACCCATCTTCTCGACGGCATCCCGGCGTTCTTCGTCCAGGCGGGATTCCGAGGCATGTCCCTCGGCCGGGAGCTCACCCGCCCGCTGTTCATCGCCCGCAATGCCGGACACACCGAGGCGCTGGCCCGCATGGAGGCCATCGACCGCTTCATCGCCACCATGCCCGGCTACCCCGGACGTCTCTACCGCCAGCTGTACAGCCGCATCATCGTCGGCAACCAGCTCGCCCACGGCCGCGTCCACCTGACCTCCGGCCGCGTCATCGACCTGGCCAAACTCACCTGCCGCGTCCTGCTCCTGGGCAGCCGCTCCGACACCCTCGCCCCCGCCGCGACCATCGAACCCGGCGTGGACGTACTCACCGGAGCCGCCGAAGCCCGCTTCGCCGACCTCCCCGGCCTCAACCACCTGGCCCTCGTCGCCGGCCCCCAAGCCGCCACCACCACCTGGCCCCTGATCGACGAATTCCTCGGAACCTAGCCACACCGCCTCGCTCGCACTCGGCCACGATGGCGGAATGTTCACCACCGCATTCCTCCAGCATTCCGGCAAAGGCCCACTCCGCCACGAGGAGTCGCTGTTGGAGACAGGGCTGCGGCGGCGCGGGATCCCGGTCGAGTACTACACCGTCAAGCGCATCCACCGCCCGTGCACCGAGCCGGTGCCGCGGCGGTGGCAGCAACTGCTCGCAGGTCGCGACGACTCAGTCTTTGACTGAAATTTCAGTCAGGCCGTAGGGTGGGTGTGTATTCAGACGAGAAATCCCAGTTCGAGGAGATGGCGATGCGGCGGCGTGAGTTCGTTCGGGCGGCCGTTGGCGCGGTCGGCGGGTTCGTGGTGGGAGGTTGTGGAATGGGCGGGAACGACGTGGGGTCCGAGGCGGGCGGTGGGTGGATGATGCCCGAGGAGGGGCGGCGGCATGTTCGGACGTGGATGTCGTTCGGGGCCGGTGAGCGGGTGTACGGGGCGGAGTTGTTGCCGCTGGTGCGGCGGGATCTGGCGACCATCGCCACCACCATCGCCCGGTTCGAGCCGGTGTCGATGCTGGTGCGGGCCGAGGAGATGGAGCTGGCGCGGGGTTTGCTGGGCGGGGCGGATATCGAGCTGATCGAGGCGGAGCTGGATGATCTCTGGATGCGGGATACGGGGCCCGTGTTCGTGTCGGGAGATCGGGGGCGGGCGGGGGTCGACTTCAATTTCAACGGATGGGGCGGCAAGCAGGAACATCGGCGGGACGCGCGGGTGGCCGGGGCCGTAGCGGAGCATGCCGGGGTGGCGACGCTGCGTAGTGAACTCGTGATCGAGGGCGGCGGGCTGGAGGTCGACGGGGAGGGAACGGCGATCATCACCGAGAGCTGCGTGCTCAACGACAACCGGAATCTGGGGTGGACGAAACAGGAGGTCGAGCGGGAGCTGGCCGCCGTGCTCGGGATCACGAAGGTGATCTGGCTGCCGGGGATCGCGGGCGCGGACATCACCGACGGGCACACCGACTTCTACGCGCGCTTCGCCCGGCCGGGCGTGGTGGTCGCCGGGCTCGACAACGACCCGGACTCCTTCGACCACGACGTCACCCGCCGCCACCTGGAGATCCTCCGCACGGCCACCGATGCGCACGGCCGCCCGCTGGAAGTCGAAGTGCTGGAAGGTCCTTCGACCATCCGCGCGGAGTGGGCGGACGACGATTTCGCGGCCGGGTACATCAACTTCTATGTCTGCAACGGCGCGGTGATCGCACCGGAATTCGGTGACCCGCGCACGGATTCGGCCGCCCGTTCGACACTACGACGGCTGTATCCGGACCGTGAGGTGGTCCAGATCGCCATCGACGCCGTCGCCGCGAGCGGCGGCGGCATCCACTGCACCACCCAGCAGGAACCCGCCTGAGCGGTCTACCCCTCCCCTACCCCTACAGTGAGGACCCGTGTCGGAGCGTCGAATTCAGATTCTGGAAGCCGCGGTACGCGTAATCGCACAGGATGGCGTGCGAGGATTGCGCGTTGAAAAACTCGCCGCCGCGGCGGGCGTCTCGACGGCACTGATCTACTACCATTTCACCGATCGTGCCGGCATCCTGCATGCCGCTCTCGAACACATCAACCACCGCGCCGTGGATTACACCGAACGCGCACTCGCCGAAACCGATCCGCGCCGCCGACTGGAACAGGTACTGCTGCTCGAACTCCAGGACACCGACGAGGTCCGCGAAACCAGTGTCGCCTGGGGTGAATTGCGCGCCAGCGCGGTATTCAACACCGACCTGCGCGATCCCCTGCGCGCCACCACGGACTCCTGGAACGTCGATATCGAAACCCTCATCCGCGACGCCCAGGACTCCGGCCACCTGCACGCCGGAATCGACGCCGCCGCCGCGGCCGAACGCCTCACCGCCCTCACCGAGGGCCTCAGCGAACGCTGGCACAGCGGCTCGCTCACCCTCGACCGCGCCCGCGAACTACTCAGCGGCGCAATCACTCTCGAGCTCGGCACCGCACGGTGACACAGACGCGGCATCGCCGATCGACACAATGCCGTCACACAGCACGACGCCATCACACAGCACACTCCATTGGCACAGCGCCGCGACTCAGCGCAGCAGATTGATGATCTTCCGGTAGGCGGCGCGGGTCTGTGGTGAAAGCCGCGACCAGGTGACGGGTCCGCCGGTGGCCAGATGGGTGTCGTACGGGATCTCGGTGACCGCCCGCACGAATTTGCCCAGATAACGTCGCGCGTGCTCGGCCACCGAGGGTCCGTCGTGCGGATGCTGCCGGGTGACGACGATGACGGATTCGGCCAGGTGGTACTGGCTGTAATTGTCGTCGAGCCAAATCAGTGCGGGTTTAAGCCGATTCACCGCATCGGCCCGCGCGGCCAGCGTGATGACCAGCGCGATCCGGGAATCGGAGAGCAGCGGCGCGAGCATGCGATTGCTGACCGGCGATCCGCCGTCGTAGACGGGCAGACATCCGGCCGAGCACAGGTCGCGGTGCACCGAGGCGTAACTCTCCCGCCGGGGTAGTGGTTCCGGCCCCCGGGGCAGCACTCCGAAGCGGGCGCTGTTCTCCCCCGAACTGTCGAGCACCGACGGCGCGAGCCCGCGCGGGCTCATATTGAGCCAGGTCTGCACGGTGCCCGCCGGATCGATGGTGTCGCATCCGCGCCGGGCGAGGTCGCCGCCGGTGGGCGTGGCGTCGACCACGATGGGTGAGCGTTCGCCGTAGTCGGAGGCCGCGGCGGCCGCGAGCCCGATGGCGGTGGTGGTGGTTCCGGCGCCGCCGGAGCTGCCCATGACGAGCACGGCCGGGATGGTGGCCCACAGCAGGAATCCGTCCCCGCCGTGCACGCGCACCAGGTCGGTGGGCGATCCGGGCGGGGCCGGTCGCAGCAGCAGCGACAAATCCGTTGGGGCGGAGGACAGATCGGCGGGTTGGTCGGGGAATTGGTCGAACACTCGGGATTCCTTTGTGCGAGCGACATCCGGTTCTGCGGAATCGGCATGGTCACCGCCTCGCCGATGAGAGCGGTGACATCCATCGCGTGAACGATCCGCGGCGCGCGTGAGCACGCGAAGAATGGGCATTTCAGCGTCGGTCGACTCGTCCCCCCGGTCGACACCCACACCGTGTCGACGAGATCCCCTGCGCTACGAGTTCTCGATGCAGTCCTGCGGTTCCGCGCCCGTGCACCCCCACTGTCGATACACATACCAAAAGAATTGCAGTGCAACGCCTTTCAATGTCGCCAGATACTACACGAATCGGGCGAGCGCGACAGTTCTACGCGAAACTCATTCGGATGAATCATCGATCTTGCGACACGCCCGTGTTACAGGATGGACGGGTGTGGCGCGTTTGAAATTCTGAGCACAAGGGAATCGCTGGAACATACCTCCCCACGCAGGATCGAGGAGTATTCGATGACCCGCACGATCCCTACCCGCGCGCGTCCTGATGAACACGTTCTCATCGACAATGTCGACGGTTCGAGACTGGCGCTGTTGCTGATGGGCGTCATCGGTCTCGCCTGGACGCTCACCGCCTCCGACGCCGATGCCCACGGCTGGATGGTGGCGGGGCTGGCGGTGACCGCCCTCGCGGTCGTCACCGGCATCGGTACGGCCATCGAGCGGCGCCGACACCGTGGGAGTCGCAAACGCTGAACCTGTTTCGGGAATCGCCGTCCCCGGGGCGCGGCGCGCGGACGGTGGTCGTAGGCTGTCGCGGTGAATTCCGGGCGGACAGTGGTCGACGGGCGATTCGAGTTGCTCGAGCCGCTCGGCAGCGGCGGAATGGGCACCGTGTGGCGGGCCTACGACATCGCGCTGCATCGTGAGGTGGCACTGAAGGAGGTGCGCACCGACGCATCGGACGGCACCGCGAGTTCCGGCGGCGCGCAACGAGAGCGAGTGTTGCGCGAGGCGCGGGCGCTGGCCCGCATCGGGCATCCGAATGTGGTGGCGATCCATCACATCGTGGATGCCCCGGGCGCGCATCCGTGGATCGTGATGGAGTTGGTGCGCGGCCGCAGTCTCGCCGATCGACTCGCCCAGGGGACGATGAGCCCCGAGCAGGCGGCGCGGCTGGGTCGCGGGATTCTCGCGGCGCTGCGGGCCGCCCATGCCGTCGGCGTCCTGCATCGCGATATCAAACCCGCGAATGTGCTGCTGCGCGAAGACGGTTCACCGGTGCTCACGGATTTCGGCATCGCGGCCATCGACGGACTGGACGGGCTCACCGCCACCGGCAATGTGGTCGGCTCGCTGGATTACGTCGCCCCGGAACGCCTGGACGGCCAGGAGGGCTACCCTGCTTCCGATCTGTGGTCGCTGGGCCTGCTGCTCTACGTGGCCGTGGAGGGCTATCACCCGCTGCGCCGGGAGAGCACGGTCGGCACGCTCGCGGCCGTGCTGAAAGGCGAAGTGCCGCCGCCGCAACGGGCGGGGGCGCTCACCACGGCCCTGGCCGCCCTGCTCGTCCCCGACCCGCACCGGCGGCCGAGCGCCGAACAGCTGGACTGGCTGCTGGCCCAGGCCGCGAGCCCGGACGCGCTGCCGTACCCGCCGCCCGCCGCAACACACCTACCGCCGACCACAGCCCGATCCGCGACGCAGGCACCGCCGGCCGTACCGAACGCATCGCGCACGGGCCAGCTCGCGCAGCCATCCGACCCACACGCACAGACGTCCAGTCCGCACGCACAGCCAGCCGCCCCGACTCCGGGGCCACCATCACAGACGTCCGGCCCGCACACAGAATCTCCAGGGCCATACCCGCAGTCGTCCGGCCCGCACACACAACCACCGGGGCCATATCCGCAGCCACCCGGCCCGCACGCTCGAGCAGCCGGACCGAGCCCACGGTCCTTCGGCTCGCACGCAGGGCGGCCCGGTTCGTCTCCAACCCCGGTCACGCCCGATCCGCCGTTCGCATCGGGATCCGACTCCCCACCACAGCACGCGAACCCGCCGTACTTCGCACGGGGAACGTTTCCCCGGCAACATCATTCGCCGCCGATCGCGCCCGGCCACGGCTCCCCTGCGGCCACAGCGGCCACGGGGACGACCACCCTCCAGACCAGCGGTACCGGCGCTGTCCCGGCACCTCGGCGCGGCGGCCGCTGGAGCCGGGTCGGCCTCGGGACGGCGGCGGTGGTCGCGCTCGTGATCGCCGCGCTCGTGGTGCGACCCGGATCTTCCACACCCGGCGCGGATGCCCCGGGTACGCCCGTACCTTCGATTCCCGCCACGGAACCGCTCACCACCGAACCGCAACCGTCGCAGCCGGGGCCGTCGGTGGACCTGCTGACCCCCGACGGCATTCGTCAGGCCATCGCCGCATTCGAACAGGCCAGCGGAGGAGAGGAATTCACCGAGGCCACCTTCTACCCGACCTACGCCAGCACCGGCATTCTGCTGGGCGACCAGTCCAGACGCTACGACGCCTACACCTACCGTGACGGCGTGGCCAGCCGTCAGGGGCCGGGCGGAACCCTCACCGGCACCGAGACCACGGTGCGGCTGAATTCGATCAACTGGGACATCCTTCCGGATCTGCTGCGTGCCGCCGATGCGCAACTCGGTGTGGCCGACCCGACCTCGCGCTATCTGATCATCGATCCGGCCTGGACCTTCAACAGCGACCGCCCGACGATCATGGTCTATCTGAGCGACGACTACGGCGGCTCCGCCTATCTCGCCGCCGATCTGGACGGCACCGTCGTGAAGGTCTACCCGCGCGAGAACTGACCGCGCGGACCGGACGCCGGGTCCGGTGCAGACAAGGGCAGCCGGAGGCGGATGTGTGCGCCGCGTTCGGAGTCGGCGACGGTGAGGGTGCCGCCGTGCAGGGTGGCGATATCCCGTGCGAGGGCCAGGCCGAGGCCGGTGCCGCCGGCCGCTCGGGTGCGGGCGGTGTCGAGGCGGGCGAAGCGTTCGAATACGCGCTCGCGCTCGGCGGGCGGTATGCCGGGGCCGTCGTCGCGGACGTCGAGTACCGCGTGCCCATCGGTCGCGTGCAGGCGCAGGGTGGCGCTCGATGCTGCGTGGGCGTCGGCATTGTCGAGCAGGTTGGTGAGCAGTCGGGCGAGGTGGGTGCGATGGCCCGCCACCACGGTGTCGTCGTCGACCGCCACCGTCCAGGTGGTCGGGCCGGGTGGTCGACGCTCGGTGACCTCGCGGACGAGTTCACCGAGGTCCAGGGGCGTCAGTGGGAGCTCGGGGCCGGTGTCGAGCCGCGCCAGGGTGAGCAGATCGGTGATGAGCGCTTCCAGTCGATCCAGATCCTCGAGCGCCCCGGCCGCCACGTCGGGCCAGTCGGCGCGGTCCGGATAGCGGGCCGCCACCTCCAACGGCGTCCGCACATTGGCCAGCGGACTGCGCAGTTCGTGCGAGGCGTCGGCGACGAACTGCCGCTCCCGCCGGGTAGCCTGCTCGAGCCGACTCAGGGTGTCGTTGAGGGTGGCCGCGAGGCGCGCGATCTCGTCACCGGTCCGCGGCACCGGCACCCGGCGGCCGAGATTCTGCGCGGTGAGCCGCGCGAATTCCCCGCGAATGGCCTCGACGGGCCGCAGCGCCCGCCCGGTGGCGAACCAGGTCGACGCGGCCACCAGCAGTAACAGCAGCGGTGCGGCCACCAGCAGCAGCCGCGTGGTGGCGGTGGTCGCCTCCCGAATGGACTGCGTCGACGCGTCCGCGGTGACGGTGACGTCCCCTTCTCCGCGCATGGCGACGGTGGCCGACTGGGTGCGGGTCGCCAGCGGGGTCGGCCCGACGAAGACGATCCGGCGCACCCCCGCATCCCCGGTCGCCGGACCGTTCGGGAGGGCCGGAAACGGAACGGCTGGCGACATCGCCGGGACTGGCGCAGTCGGCGGGGCGGAGTAGGAAGCACCCGGTGAATTCGGCATCGAGGCAGCGGTGTCCGCCGGTCTCGGCGCGATAGCCGCCCCGCGCGGTCCCGAATCCGCCCCGTGCGGTACCGACTCCGCGCCAGGCGGTTCCGAACCGGCACCGTGCGGGACCGAATCCGCCGCACGCGGAGTCGGGCGCGGTGCGCTCGGATCGGCCGCGCCCGAAACGGGCGCACTCGGCTCGGCTACACCTGGTGCGGTCGCTCCCGGCGAGGTCGGGTCCGACGTTGCCGCACCCGATGCGGTCACACCCGGCTCGGACCGCGGCGGCTCGGAGCCGGGCGAGGTCGGCGAGGTCATGGCCGGGGCCGCCAGCACCTCCCCGTCCGGTGCGTCGACGCGGATGGTGACGGCCCGGTCCACCAGCGGTAGCGGGGCACCGTCGCGCAATGCCACGGCGGCCACCCCCAACTGGCGGTGCAGCATGTCGTCGACCCGGGCGGTGAGGCTGGTTTCCACGTAGTGCACGGTCGCCCAGCCCGCGGCCAGCAGGGCGATGGCCACCACCAGGGTCGCCGCCGCGGTGGTGCGGGCGCGTACCGATACCGGTCGCCAGCGCCACCTGCGGTCCTCCTCAGAGCCACGACCCAGCCCAGACCTACCGCCGCGCCCTGAAGCACGATCCATGACCGAGTCGCCGTCGGTCCCGGGGTCGCGGTCGGCCCCGGTATCGCGGACAGCCCTGGCGTTGCGGTCGGTCACGGAGTCACCGTCGGCCCCGGCATTGGGGTCGGCCCCGGAGTCAGGGCCGGGGGCGGCGTCACGGTCGATCATGGGTGCCGCCTTCCGCGACGAGTCGGTATCCGTGCCCGCGCACGGTGCGAATGCTGTTGCGCCCGAAGGGTGCGTCGATCTTGCGGCGCAGCGCGCTGATATGCACTTCGACCACGTTGGAATCGCCGTCGAAGGCGAAATCCCAGCCGCTGCTGAGCAGTTCACGCTTGGACACCAGCTGGCCGGGTCGGCGCGCCAGGATTTCCAGCACCGAGAATTCCTTGCTGGTGAGGGCGATATCGCTGCCCGCACGTGTACAGATGCGGGTGGCCGGGTCGAGGGTGAGGTCACCGACGAGCAGCAGTGTCGGCCGGGGTGCGGGGCGGCGGCGCACCAGGTTGCGCAGCCGGGCCAGCAGCACCACGAACGAGAACGGTTTGGTCACGTAGTCGTCCGCGCCGGAGTCCAGCGCTTCGGCCTCGTCGTGTTCGCCGTCCTTGGCGGTGAGCATGAGGATGGGCGTCCAGTCCCCCGCTGCGCGCAGCAGCGCGCACACGCGGTAGCCGTTGAGTTCCGGCAGCATGATGTCGAGCACGATCACGTCGTAGTCGGCGGTCTGGGCCATCTCCAGCCCCACCCGGCCGTCCCCGGCCAGATCGACCGCCCACCCCTCGGCCTCCAGCCCGGAGCGCAGGGCTCCGGCCAGTCGCGTCTCGTCCTCCACCACCAGTACTCGCACGCGGCGATCCTGACAGGCCAACCTGAAGACGTCTTCAGCTTCCTTCAGGAAGTCCTCAGCCGTACCCGGCCAGAGTCGTCAACGTTCCGGATGGTCCGGAGCGACGATTCGAGGGAGACGATATGCGTTCCAAGCTTTCCACCCGTGCGGCCGCCGTGGCGGTAGGTGCGGCGACCCTGCTCACAGCCGGTCTGGGCGGTATGGCGGTGGCCGCCGCGCATCCGGCCGAGCTGTCCCCCGGGCCGAACGTCACCGTGCAGCGCGACGGCGAGCGGGTGGTGATCGACCGCGAGGGCAATCGCGTTCCGCTGCCCCTCGATGGAGAGGGCGTCATCGTGCAGCGCGACGGCGACAAGGTGATCATCAAGCGTCAGGGTGCGCCGGATGTCGTCGGCGTCCCGGCCCTGCCCGCCGTACCGGGGATGGTCGCCCCGACCGCGCCCCTGACCACCGCGCCCAGCACCGGTTCGGCGGGCTGACATCG
>NZ_JASCXP010000072.1:0-22203 GCF_030010695.1 Nocardia sp. CC201C | reverse complement strand
GGCCAGCCGAACCCGCAATCCGTCCCCTTCAACCCGCAGGCAGGGCAGGTCGGACCGCAATCCGCCCCGCACAGCCCGCAGGCAGGGCAGGTCGGACCGCAATCCACGCCGTACAACCCGCAGGCGGGCGCGCCGAAGCCGCAGGCCGCGCCGCACAACCCACAGTCGGCCCCGCTCAATCCGCTACCGGGACAGCCGAATCCGCCGTCGGCGTTCAATCCGAGCCAGTCCATGCCCCGCCCGGCTCCCTACGCGCAGTCCGCGCCGTTCACCCCGCAGGGCACCCCGCCCCAGCCGTACGGATATCAGAATCCGCCCACGAACTACGGTCCGCCCCACCAGGGTTCCGGTTCCAACACCGGTATCATCCTCGGTATCGTCGCGGCGGTGATCATCGCGGTCATCGCGGTGATCGTCATCGTGGCCCTGGCCTGACATCGCCGACGGCCCACCCGCACGTCACTTCCGGCACCTGCTCGCCTGCACCGGCGCCCAGCGCGCCACCCGAATATTCCTCTCACGCCACCGCCCCCGCGCCGATCGCGCGGGGGCGGAAGGCATTCGCGCGGAACCGCTTACAGATCCGCGATGGCCGCCAGCGGTGGGGTGCGGGCCGCGCGCACCGCGGGCCACAGCGCCGCCAGCACGCCGACCACGCCCGAGGCGATGAGCATGCCCACGATCTGCCCCCACGGCACCGCGATGGTCCCGAGGCCGAGATCCTGCAGGGTGCGCAGGAATCCGATGCCGAGACCCAGGCCGAGGATGACGCCGACCACAGCACCGAAGATGGCGATCAGCATGGACTCCAGGTAGATGGAGCGCCGCACCTGCGGTCGCTGCATGCCCACCGCGCGCAGCATGCCGATCTCGCGGCGGCGTTCCACCACCGACAGCGCCAGGGTGTTGACGATGCCGAGAATGGCGATCACCACCGCCAGGGCCAGCAGCCCGTAAAGGATGGCCAGCATGGTGTCGATCTGACGCCCCTGCACGCCCTTGAAGTCCTCGCGGTCCATCACCTGGACATTGCCGTACTTCTCGGTGGCCTGCTCCAGATCGGTGCGCAGCGTGGCGAGGTCGGTGCCCGGCGCGGCATCGACCGCCACCATGAAACTGCTCCGGAAGCTGGTCGGCACCGTCTGCTCGTAGAGCGACATGGGAGCCACCAGGGCTTGCAGCAGCTGGGTGTCCGCGTAGATGCCCGCCACCTCGACCTGGTACTTCTTGCCGTCCACGCCGGCTACCTCGACGGTCTGCCCGACCTGCCAACCATTGTCGGAGGCAAGGGTTTCCGAGGCCAGAATCTGGTTGTCCCCGAGGGAATCGCTGCCCTGCTGGATCTCGTAGGACAGCACGCGGTCCAACGGCCCCTCCGGCACCGTGCCGAAGACCTGGTCACCGCCGACCTTCAGGGCGAGACCATGGAAGGCCACCGCTTCCTCGACACCGGGCACCGCCTTCACCTCGTCGGTGGCCTGCAGTGGAACGCCGATGAGGGCGCCGGGCGGACCCGACAGCATGTAGTCGGCCTGCACTCCCTTGTCCACGAGCTCCCCGACGCTGGCCTTGGCCGAGGCGCCGAGCATGCCGATGGCCGACACCAGCATGAGTCCCAGGGTGAGCGCGAAGGCGGTGGCGGCGGTGCGGCGCGGATTGCGGATGGCGTTGTTGCGCGCCATCCGGCCGACGGGACCGAACGGTCGCACCAGCACACCGAGCCCGGCCAGCACCGGGCGCGACAGCGCGGGCGAAGCGAACAGCACCGCGAGAATCAGTGCGGCCGCGCCGATTCCGACGGTGGCGGCGGCATTGCCGCCGGTGTTCTGCGCGCCCAGCACCACCAGCGCCACACCGATCACGGCCAGTACCGCACCGGCGATGGTGCGCAGCCGCAGCGATTCGGAGTGCGAGGCGAACTCCTCCCGCATGGCCTCCACCGGTGGCACCCGGGCGGCGCGACTGGCGGGCGCGTAGGCGCTCACCACGGTCACGACCACGCCGAGCACCAGCGCCACCGCCACGGTGCGCGGCAGCACGGCCATGGCCCCGGTGGGCAGCCCCAGGTCGAAGGCGTTGAGCAGCGCCGCGAGGCCGTAGGCCAGACCGATACCGGCGGCGAGACCCAGTGCGCTGCCGACCAATCCGACGATCAGCGCCTCCCCGACCACCGAGCGGCCCACCTGTCCGCGGCTCGCGCCCACCGCGCGCAGCAGCGCCAGTTCCCGCAGCCGCTGGGCGACGAGCATGGAGAAGGTGTTGTAGATGATGAAGGTACCGACGATCAGTGCGATGGCGCCGAAGGCGAGCAGGAAGTAGTTGATGAACTTGAGCGCGTCACCGAGCTGCTGTTTCATGTCCTCGCGGACCTCGTCACCGCTCTGCACTTTGTAGTCGGGTAAGGCCGTGACGATTTCGGAGCGCAATTGGTCCGGGTCGGTTCCGGGTCGTGCCGCGATGTCCAGGTAGGCGACGTGCTTGCCGTCGGTGAACAGCCGCATGGCCTCGTCGTAGTCGAATTGCAGGCCGATGAAGCCGCCGGTCGCACCGCCGCCGTCGAGCTGGTAGATACCCGAGATGGTGGCGGCCACATTGCCTTTCGCGGGTGTGACCACCGTGACCGGATCGCCGACCCGGAGTCCGGCCCGGTCCGCACCGCCCTGGTTGATGGCGACCTGCCCGGGTTCGGAGGGCGGTCCGCCGTCGACGAACCGCTGTGGTTCGGCCACCGCACGCTCCGGCGGCAGGTACGCCTCGCCGATGGTCGGCGCGCCGCCGGTCTGGACGACCTTGCCGTCCTTCAGCAGGGTGACCGGGCCGTTGGCGCCCGGAGCCACGGTGCGCACACCATCCATGGCGGTGACCTTGTCGACCAGGGTGAGCGGTACCCCGATGGACTGCTGCTCCTCCGGGCTGATCCGGACATCCACGCCCCTGGCCTGGTTGGCGAAGATATTGTCGAAGGTGCGCTGCAGGGTGTCGGTGAAGACGAACGATCCCGCGATGAAGGCGGTCCCGAGCACCACCGACAGCACGGTGAGCACCAGGCGCACCTTGTGCGCGGCGAGATTGCGCAAGGCGACCTTGCGCATGGGGCTTCCGGACATCAGATCGTCTCCAGGGACTTGATCTTGTCGAGGACGGAATCGGCGGTGGGGTCGCGCAATTCGTCGACGATCCGGCCGTCGGCCAGGAATACGACGCGGTCGGCGAAGGAGGCGGTGCGCGGATCGTGGGTGACGATCACGACGGTCTGATCGAATTCGTCCACCGCCGCCCGCAGGATCGACAGCACCTCACCCGAGGAGTGCGAATCCAGGTTGCCGGTCGGCTCGTCGCCGAAGATGATGTCCGGCTTGCCCGCCAGCGCGCGGGCACACGCCACGCGCTGCTGCTGGCCGCCCGACAGCTCGGCGGGCCGATGCCCGAGGCGATCGGTGAGGCCGAGACGTTTGACCACCGTGGCGATCCACTCCTCATCGCCCTTGCGGCCCGCGATATCCAGGGGCAGGGTGATGTTCTCCATCGCGGTGAGGGTGGGCACCAGGTTGAACGCCTGGAAGACGAAGCCGATACGGTCGCGGCGCAGACTGGTCATCTGCTTGTCGGACAGCGTGGTGAGGTCGGTGTCACCGATGTGCACGGTGCCCGCCGTGGCCGAGTCGAGACCGGCCAGGCAGTGCATGAGGGTGGACTTGCCCGAACCGGACGGGCCCATGATGGCTGTGAATTCCCCCCTGGCGAACTCCGCGGACACTCCGTCGAGCGCCTTGACCTGCGTATCACCGGAACCGTAGAGCTTCACCAGATCGGTCGCGCGGGCGGCGACCGAGGCGGGGGCCGACTTGTCGAGGGCGACGGAAGCCGAGGCGTCTGAAGTCATGGTGTCCAGTGTGTCGAGGATCGCGACCTGACGCCATCGGGGAACACCCGGAAACACGCACCCTCAGGAAATTCACAAAAGCCCACGACAACGGGTGAATCGCGGGCTTTCGCGCAAGCCGTCAGTTCAGGGGGGCCGACCGCCACCAGGTCAGCACCTCGTCCAATGTGCCCACGATGCCGTCGGTGTACATGAGGTACTGGGTGCGGTTGTCGTCACCGGTGAACACCGTGACCATGCGCGGCCGGTCGCCACCGAACTGGTAGTTGGTGTAGGTCTTGCCACCGTTGGTGTCGGTGGTCCGCTGGTCCGGCGCCAGCGCGGCGACCACGGCCTGCGCCTCGGCCGCCGTGGCGTAGGCGTAGAGACGGTAGAACGGGTCGGCGTTGTCGGCGCCGCCGAAGCAGCGCCACTGCACCGCCCACGTCTTGAAGTCGGGTTCGCCCTCGGTCTTGTCCGGCGGGCTGTTCGGATCGGCCAGGTAGCAGCTGGCCCCGTTGTAGCCCACATCGGCGGAGGCGGTGGCGGGCACCATGTTCGGGAATTCGGCGATCAGGGACTGTGCGTCGACCGGCCGGTCGGCCACCACCGTGGTGGTCGCCGCGGTCGTGGTCGTGGTGCCGCCCGAGGTGGTGGTCGTGCCGCTGTCGCTCGCCGCGACGATCACCACCACGGCGACGACCAGCAGCAGGACCACACCCACGATAGCGGCGATGATCAACCCGGCATTGGACTTGCCCGGCGGCGGATGCCCGTGGAAGCCCTGAGGCGGCGGTCCCGATGGCGGCGCCCCGCTACCCGCGAACTGCTGCGCGGGGAAGGAGGGCGGCGGGGTGTACCCCGGCTGCGTGTACTGGTTGGCCTGGCGGGGCGCGGTGTAATTCGGCTGCGCCGGCGGGGTCAGCGTGCCCGCGGTGGTGCCGGGCTGCTGGAACGGTGTGTGCGCGGTGCCGGGCTGCTGGTACGCGGTGGGCGCGGTGCCGGTCTGCTGGTACGGCGTGGGCGCTGCCGTCGCGGTGGGCGGTTGCGTGGGCGGCCGCAACTGCTGGAGCAGCTGCGGCGGGGCGGTGTTCGGATTCGACAGCGGCACGGCGGACGCGCCCGGCGATGCCAGGGCGCGGCGGGCGGCGGCGGCGAACTCGGCGCAGCTGTCGAAGCGCTCGTCGGGACGCTTGGCCATGGCCTTGTGCAGCACCACGTCCAGGGCGGGCGGCAGACCGGGGCGCGCGGTGCTCAGCGGCGGCGGCGGATTCTGCAAATGGCCCTGGATGACGGCGGCGGGATTGGTGGCCGCGAACGGTCCCGCACCGGTGAGCAGCCAGAACAGGCTGCACGCGAGGGAGTACTGATCGGAGCGGCCGTCCAGCGCCGAGCCGGTCAGCTGTTCCGGGGAGGCATAGGCCAGGGTCGCGGTGAAGGTTCCGGTCTGGGTGAGGTGGCCGGTGTCGTCGCGGAGCCGGGCGATGCCGAAGTCGGTGAGGTAGACCCGCTCGCCCCTACCGCCGATGGCGCGGGCGAGCATGATGTTCGCCGGTTTCACATCACGGTGCAGGACGCCGTTGCGGTGCGCGTAGTCGAGCGCGTCGGCGGTCTCGGCCACGATCTGCACGGCCCGCTCCGGGGGCAGCGTCCGGGCGTCCACGCTGGCCGCGTCCGGGCCGTCGATGTACTGCATGGAGATCCACAGCTGACCGTCCTCCATGCCCCGGTCGTAGACGGTGACGATATTGGGGTGGTCGAGCTGGGCGACCAGATCGGCCTCGCGCTCGAAGCGGGTGCGGATCTCCTTGTCGAACACCATGTCCCGGTTCAGCAGCTTGAGCGCGGTCAGCCGGGGCAGGCGCGGATGTTTGGCCAGGTACACCGAGCCCATGCCGCCGCGGCCCAGCTGGCGCTCGATGACATAGCCGGCGAAAACGTCACCGCTGGACAGCATGGCTAATCCCACTTCCGTGTTCAATTCGCCCCCTCCGCTGCGCTCCGGGGCGGGTTCGCGGCGTGTGCCGCATCATTGTTTACCACCCGAATCCAGCTGTGGGGCCGTGTAGGTCTACGGACTTATCTTCCGTCGGGCCGCTTACGCAACAGTTATGGATCGCTTGGCATGGTTGTCGGTGGGGGTCGATACGCTGACCACCATGCGTCTAGGAGCACACGTGCGGATGGACAGCGACCCCATCGGCTTCGGGGAGAAGCTGGGGGCCGATGTCATCCAGATGTTCGTGGTTGACCCGCAGAGCTGGGAAAAGCCGACACCGCATCCGCGCACCGATGAGATCAAGGCCAGCCCGATCGAGGTGGTGGTGCACTCCTCGTACCAGATCAATGTGGCCAGCGTGAACAACCGGCTACGCATGCCGTCGCGCAACGCGGTGGCGCAGCAGGCGAAGGCGGCGGCGGAACTCGGCGCGTTCGGGCTGGTGGTGCACGGCGGCCACGTGCGCTCCGATGCCGAGATGGCCGAGGGGATCGTGAACTGGCGCAAACTGTTCCAGCGCCAAGAGGACAAGGGCGGCTTCGCCGTGCCGATCCTCATCGAGAACACCGCGGGCGGCAATCATGCCATGGCCCGGCATTTCGACAATATCGCGCGGCTGTGGGAGGCCGTCGGCGACTACGACGCGGGCTTCTGCCTGGACACCTGCCACGCCTGGGCCGGCGGTGAGGAACTGCTCGGCATCGTGGACCGGATCAAGGCCATCACCGGCCGCATCGACCTGGTACACCTCAACTCCTCCCGCGACGCCTTCGACTCCGGAGCCGACCGGCACGCCAACCTCGCCGACGGCACCATCGACCCGCAACTCCTGGTGGAGGTGTGCAAGGCCGTGGACGCACCGATCGTGCTGGAAACCCCGGCCGAAGGCGTCGCCGACGACCTGGCCTACCTACGCGAACAGGTCGGCTAGCCCCCGGTCCGCCGCGCGCGGGCAACCCGCACTCGAGTGTTGCCCGGCGTCCGACAATCGCAGCATCGGCCCGACCCGGGGCGGGCACGCAGTCGGCGGCTCTAGAGTTCACGGTGTGACGATGGAGATTCGACCGCTCGACGGGGTGCGGGTGCTGGAATTGGGAAACTACGTCGCGGCGCCGACCGCCGGGCGGATCCTCGGGGACTTCGGGGCCGAGGTGATCAAGGTCGAGCGCCCCAAAACCGGAGACGAGCTGCGGAATTGGCGGCTGTACGGCGGCGATACCTCGATGCTGTACCGGACCGTCAACCGGAACAAGAAGTCCATCACGCTGGATCTGCGCACCGAGGCGGGGCGGCGGATCGTGCTCGAGCTCATCGAGCGGTGCGATGTGCTGCTGGAGAACTTCCGGCCCGGCATGCTGGAGAAGTGGGGGCTGGGACCGGAGGTGCTGTCGGCGGCCAATCCGAAGCTGGTGATCACGCGGATCTCGGCCTACGGGCAGACCGGTCCGCTCGCGCAGCGCCCGGGTTTCGCCGCCGTCGCCGAGGCGGTGGGCGGTCTGCGCGAACTCGTCGGTGATCCGGATCGCCCGCCGGTGCGTGTGGGCGTCTCCATCGGCGATTCCATCGCGGGCATCTACGCGGCCTTCGGCACCGTGATGGCGCTGTTCCAGCGCGAGCGGGTGGATCGGGTGCCCATGGAGCAGCGCATCATCGACGTCGCGCTCAACGAGTCGATCCTGTCGGTGATGGAATCGCTGGTGCCGGACTATCTCGCCTACGGCATCACACGCGAACGTGTCGGCGGGCGCATGGAGGGCATCGCGCCGAGCAATGCCTACCCGTGCGCCGACGGCACCAGCATCATCATCGGCGGCAACGGGGACGCCATCTTCCAGCGCTATATGCGGGTCATCGACCGTCCGGACCTCGCCGCCGACCCGGAACTACAGGACAATGCGGGACGCTGGCGGCATCGCGAACGCCTCGACGCCGCCATCGCCGAGTGGACGCGCCGACACACTCGCGACGAGGCGCTGAAGGTGCTCGAGGAGGCGGCAATCCCGTGCGGGCCCATCTACACCGCCGCCGACCTGGTCGCCGACGAACAGTTGAAGGCGCGCAATATGATCCAACCCTTCCGCGTGGACGTGGGCGAGCCCGAACCCAAGGAGGTCGGCTTCACCGGCATTGTGCCCGTGATCGGCGGTGCGTCGCTGCCCATCCGGTCGGTCGGCCCCGATCTGGGTGAACACACCCGCGAGGTGCTGTCGGGCCTGCTCGGCATGACCGACGACGAGATCGAGGCGCTGGAGGCGGACCGATGAACCGGCACGACGGCGCGGTGCCCCTGCTGCGTGATGTGACCCTGCGCGACGGTCTGCAACTCACCGGCAAAGTCCTTTCCACCGAACACAAGGTGGAGCTCGTGCGGCGGCTGCTCGCACTCGGTGTGCCGGAGTTGGAGATCGGCTCCCTTGCCCGGCCGGACCTGGTGCCGCCCATGGCCAACAGCCTGGAGGTGGTGGCCGCGCTGCGTCCGGAGGAGTTGCGGCGGTGCTGGCTCTGGGTCGCCACTCCGCGGCATGTGGAGAAGGCCGCCGCTGCGGGGGCGCGCAATTTCCAGTACTGCTTCTCGGTCTCCGATGCCCACAACCGGGCCAATATCGGCCGTGCGACGGAGGACAGTGTGGCCGCCATGCCCGCCGCCATCGAACTGGCGCGCGCGGTGGGCGGGCGGATTCAACTCTGTCTCGCCACGGCTTTCACCTGTCCGTTCGGCGGGCCGGTGGATCCCGAGCGGGTACTGGCCATCGCCGCGGATCCGCGCACCGCGGGCGCGGACGACATCGTGCTCGCCGATACGCTCGGCCAAGCGCATCCCGAGCAGGTGGCCGCCCTGGTCGCGGGCGTGCGCGCCCGCGATCCACAGCGGCGCATCGTCTTCCACGGCCACGACACCTGGGGCCTGGGCGTGGCGAACTCCCTGGCGGCGGCCGCGGCCGGGGCCGATGTGGTGGACGGGTCGCTCGGTGGGCTGGGCGGGTGCCCGTTCGCGCCGGGGGCGAGCGGCAACACCTCGAGTGAGGATCTGCTGTTCGCGACCCGGCCGGACTGGTTCACCCCGGCGGTGCTCGGTGAGCTGGTGCGGACGTCCGAAGCATTGCTGACCGAACTCGGCGAGCCCAATCGGTCCCGGACGGTCGAGGGTGCGCGCTCGAAAGCGCAGGCGTTCGAATGGGTTATCCGCGGCTGAAGTCCGCGCGTAGCCGTAACAGCACCAAACCCGCGGTGCACGCCAGAATCAATCCGGCGACGGTGATTTCGACATGTAGTCCGGCGATTCCGAATCCGGCGCCCACCAGGCCGCCGAGGAATATGAACCAGGCGAGCGCCCGGGCCAGGATCTCGGTCATCCGCCGCGGCCGGTCCGCCGCGGAATCCGGAGATTCCACGGGCTGCGCGGCCGTGCGCAGCGGGGATGTCGAGGAAGCTCCCATCATCTACTCCTAGATGACGCCCCCGAGTTCGGCGCTCACGACTTCGTGAACCTGCGCGCGTCCCTCAGCTAATTCCGGGCGTCTCACATGTAACTTTGGTCACACATTACGGGCAGGCAACGGAATGTCCATGCGACACGGACGCGCAACACGCAGAGTTGACCAATTCGATATGTGAATTGCTGCTGTTTGAGATTATCTTGTGACAGCGGAACCCACCGCGCGGGACGGGATTCGAACCGACCGCCCGCGTGGCCTCGGCGGGCGGCCTCCGTTAGGGTGAGCCCCACTCGAGATGAATGAGGAGAGCTCACCGATGGACGGCAGCAACGGCCGCGCGGACGATCACGACGAGCACCGCTCGCGACGACTGCCCGCCCCCATGATGGGCGCGGTCGCCGCCGCCGGAGCGGTCTCCCTCGGCCTCGTCCTCATCGGCTCCTGCGGCCTCGACGGCGAAGACACCTACGTCGCGCCCCCTCCCCTCAACGCCGATCTCCAAGCCGCGCCCACCGGCTACGCCCGCTCCAGCACCACCACCACCCCGGTCATCGTCATCCCGCCCTCCCCCACCTGGCGCGTCGCCGCCGACCGCCCCCCGCGCCGCACCACGACCACGACCACCACCGTCGCGGTCGAGCGCGAGGAGGACCGCGAGTACTCCGACACCGAGACCACCACCCGCACCACCCGCCCGACCACCCCGCGCACGACCCGCCCCACCCCCAGCACCACCGAGCGCACCGAGACGCTCACCCGACCTCCCATCGAAGAGCCGCCGACCACCACCGAGGATCCGCCCACCACCGTGGTTCCGACCTTCCCGGACGAAGAGAGCGGGGAGTAGCCCCCGGACCATCCCCGGCCGGCGGGCGTGCGGCGGCGCACGCGACCGACCTCCGCGATCCCGGAAGGGATCCGCTCCGGGCGAGCGGGAATCCATGGCGGCATCGGACGGAGGGCGGTCCGCCACCAGTTCCCGCTCGGCGGTAGGGACGGGGCGCGTCGCGGGCCGGCGGTGCGGGCGCGGAAGTCCGGCGGAAATGACTGTGGCCCCTCCGATTTCGGAGGGGCCACCGGCGTTCGCGAGGAATCCGGTCAGATTTCGACCAGACCGTAATCGGCGACGCGGTCGGTGAGGACCCGGAGGTGTTCCAGGTCGCCGCCGAGGGTGCGGCCGATGGCGGTCAGGCGGGCGACGTAGTGGCTGACCGGGTATTCGGTGGTGATGCCGATGCCGCCGTGCATCTGCACGGCCTCCTGGCCGATGTGCCGCGCCCCGCGCGCGACCTGGAGGCGGGCGCGGGAAGCGATCACCGGATCCACGGTGCCGTCGGCGAGGGCGGCGGTGGCGTAGTAGCTCATGCTGCGGGCCAGTTCCAGCGAGACGTACATATCCGCGGCCCGCTGCGACAGGGTCTGGAACTTCGACAGCGTGACCCCGAACTGCTTGCGCGTCTTCAGGTATTCGGTGGTGAGTCGCAGCGATTCCGCCATCGCGCCCAGGGATTCCGCACACAGGGCGGCCTGCGCCCGAACCAGCGCCGCGTCGATGGCGGGCCGGGCGTCACCGCCGGTGCCGAGCACTTCGGCGGGGGTGGAATCGAATTCGAGCTGTGCGCCGCGCCGGCCGTCGAAGGTGCGGAAGGGTTTGCGCGCCACCGTATCCGCGGCGACCAGGAACAGTCCGGTGCCGCCGTCGGGCAGCGCCGCGCTGACCACCAGGGTGTCGGCGCAATCGCCGTGCGGAACCGGGTTCTTCACACCGGTCAGCACATACGAATCCCCCTGTGCCACAGCGGTGGTGGACAGCTCCGCGGACGGCCACCGCAGCCCGGGCTCCTCGTGCGCGAAGGCCAGCAGCCGCTGTCCGCCGACCACCTCGGGCAGCACCCGCTGCCGCTGTTCGACGGTGCCCACACTCGCCACCAGCGACCCGGGCAGCAGCACCGCGTCCAGCAGCGGTTCGGGCGCGAGGCAGCGGCCGATCTCCTCGAGCACCACCATGGTCTCGACGGGGCCCGCGTCCATACCGCCGTCCGCTTCACTGAAAGCCAGTCCCAGCACGCCCAATTCGGCGAGCTGCCCCCACACGTCGCGGCTCCAGCCGAGATCGGTGTCGGTGATCTTCAGCCGCGACTCCGGGTCGTAGGTGCGCGCCAGCACCTCGCGCACCGTGTCGCGCAGCATGATCTGTTCATCGGTGAGTTCGAAATCCATGGCGGCGCCTCACAGTCCGAGGATGGTGGAGGCGATGATGGTGCGCTGCACCTCGTTCGACCCTCCGTAGATGCTGGTCTTGCGGTAGTTGAGGTAGGTGGGCCCGGTGATCTGCGCCCACTCCGGGGAGGCGATGTCGGCGGCGTGCACCGGCAGCGCGTCGGGTCCGGCGATATCCATGAGCAGTTCGGTGGCGGCCTGCTGCAATTCGGTGCCGCGCAGCTTCAGCACCGACGACGCCGGATTCGGCTTGCCGTCCAGCGGCTGGGAGACCACGCGCATGAGGGTCAGCTCCAGCGCCAGCAGTTCGTTCTCCAGTTCGGCGACCCGGGCGGCGAAGACCGGATCGTCCATGAGCGTGCCGCCACCCGACTTGGTCTGGGCCGCATACTCTTTCGCCAAACCCAGCTTGACCTTGGTGCGGCCGACGCCGGTGATGCCGGTGCGCTCGTTGCCGAGCAGGAACTTCGCGTAGGTCCAGCCCATGTTCTCCTCGCCGACCAGCTGATCGGCGGGCACCCGGACGTTCTCGAAGAAGACCTCGTTCACCTCGTGGTGGCCGTCGATGAGCTTGATCGGGCGGATGGTGACGCCCGGGGTGTTCACATCGAACAGCAGCATCGAGATACCCGCCTGCTTCTTGGCGTTCGGGTCGGTGCGCACCAGGCAGAAGATCCAGTCGGCGTACTGCGCCAGCGTGGTCCAGATCTTCTGGCCGTTGACGATGTAGGAGTCGCCGTCGCGCACGGCGGTGGTGCGCAGCGAGGCCAGATCGGAACCGGCGTCGGGTTCGGAGAAGCCCTGGCACCACCAGATGTCGAGATTGGCGGTCGGCGGCAGGAAGCGCTGCTTGAGCTCCTCGGAGCCGAACTGGGCGATCACCGGGCCGATCATCTGGGCGTTGAAGGTGAGCGGTTCGGGGACCGAGGCCAGCTGCATCTCGTCCTCCCAGATGTGCAGCTGCATGGGCGACCAGTCCTGCCCGCCCCACTGCACCGGCCACTTCGGCACCGCGAGACCGTGCTCGTTGAGGATCCGATGGGTGGTGACGATGTCCTCGCGGGAGAGTTCGCGGCCGTACTTCACGCGGTCGCGGATCTCGGCCGGGATCTTGGTCCGGTAGAACTCGCGCAGTTCGTCCCGGAATGTCACCTCATCGGGTGAGAGAGCTAGCTTCATCGCGTCTCCAGGCGGTCGCCGTATGTGTTCCGCGTCTCGGTCTTAAAAGACACGGCCAAGTGGGTGTCTCAAAGCTACCACTGGGTAATGGTCGGTCTGTCACTCGCATCACACCGGCGGCGCGGGCTCATCCCCCACGCCGGGCACCCGGCTGGTAATTTGCGGAGGGATCAGCGCGCCCCGGAAAGGCATCCGGTGGCCGCGCCCATCGAAATCTCGAGGAGCAATACGAGTGAACGGCAGGACCCTCCGCCGCGCCGCGTCCGCGACCGCCATCGCGGCCACGGTGGCGCTAGGCACGACCGCAGTCGCCCACGCCGAACCCGCGGAGCCGCAGCCCTCACCCGTCGCCGCGGCCATCCAGCAGCTCACCGACACCGCCGACGGCAATGCCGACGCCGAGGCCGCGGTGCGCTCCACTGCCAAGGCCGCACAGCTCATCACCGCCGCCAAGCTGGGCAATGTGGCGTTCGCGCCGTTCGCCTACATGGCACCCACCATCGGCTGCGGCACCACTATGCCGCTCAGCCTGACCGCGGCCTCCGCCATCGCGGGTGGCACCCCCGACAGCCTCGGCGCCGCCCCCGGCACCATCCGCTTCCAGGCCGTCGCCCAGCACTCCGGCATGCCGCTGGCCTCCGGACTCAGCGTGGTCTGGCTGAACGTGAACAACGGCCGCAGCGGGATCAACATGCTCGACGACGTCTCCGAGTACAACCTCCCCAGCCTCTCCAAGACCGTCGACTCCGGCCCCGGCAACATCATTGCCTCCCTCTGGGGCACCATCGACTACCCCGGCGCCCGCTGCGTGGTCACCCCCTCCGTCGGCCTCTTCACCGTCCCCGACCTCCCGCCCCCGGCCCCGGAAACCCCTGCCGACCCGGCCACTCCCGCCCCGCCCCCCGCCGACTCCGGCTCAGCGGGCGCCCCCGAACAACCCGCCCCCGCAGCCCCGGCCGACACCCCCGCGCCGAACTGACCACGGCCCCAGCCGAACCCGGCATCCGAGCCCGCCACAACCCTGCGGGTTCGCCCGCTACGGCATCACCCCACACCACCCGAGCCCGCCCGAACCGGCAGACTCGCGCCGTACCGGTGGGCTGCGCCGCCACCCACGCCCACCGCCACTACCAGCGGTTTCTGTCGGCGTCACGGAGTGCACTCGAACCAGCCCACCCACCGGTTGCGCGATGCACGGCCCGGTGGATCCCCACGGCCCGTGCGACCGCCATGTCCGCGCGCCCGACCCGCGATCCCATACGGGACCGTTCCGCTCAGCCGCGCCTACGGCCGCCCCCGCGGCGCACACTCTTTCGCCGAGGGGGAACTGGTGGCGGACCGCTCTCGCACCATGCCGCCACAGATCCCCCTCGCCCCCAGTGAGGGCGGTGGATGGTCGGGCGGTGCGGTCTGCCGGGTATCGGGCGCTGACCGCCAGCGCGAGTGCTCGCGACCAGCCGTTGACCAGTCACCCGCCGATTCGCGGCGCGTCCCGGTTCTGGACTGACCGGAGCGGAGGAGCGAAGCGGGGGAGCGGAGGGAGGGAAGAACCGGGACCTCCAGCGCCGCGAATCCGCCCGGAGCGCAGCGGAGGGCAAATCGAACACAGCGAATCCGCCCGGAGCGCAGCGGAGGGCAAATCGAACCCAGCTCAGGCGCGGGGTTTGCGGCGGTCGAAGCGCTTGCCGCCGTCGCGGCGGGGGGTGCGGCTCAGCGGCCGGTGCCCGGGCGGGCCGGAGTCGAGCTGGAGTTGGATGAGCTGGCCGCTGATGCGGGTGCGGCGCAGGGCGTCCAGGGTCTCCGAGGACAGGTCGGCGGGGAGTTCGACCAGGCTGTGGTCGGGTCGGATGCTGATGTGGCCGAAGTCGCTGCGGCGCAGGCCGCCCTCGTTGGCGATGGCGCCGACGATGGCGCCGGGCACCACCTTGTGGCGCTTGCCGACCGAGATGCGGTAGGTGGCCATTTCGGCACCGGTCGCGCGGTGGCGGGACGGGCCTTCGCGGCGCGGACGGTCACCCTCGAAGGAGCGGGAGCCGCGTTCGCGGGGGCGGCGTTCGGGCTCCGGATCGGGTTCCATGAAGAAGTTGTCGCCGTCGTGCGAGCCGACGGCCAGCGCGGCGGCGATATCCACCAGCGGGATGTTGTGCTCGCGCTCGTAGTCCTCGATGAGTTTGCGGAACAGCGCCAGGTTCGCCGCGGACAGGTTCTCGGTGATCATGTCGCCGAACTTGGCGACGCGCTGCGTGTTCACATCCTCCACGCTGGGCAGCTGCATCTCGGTGAGCGGCTGGCGGGTGGCGCGTTCGATGGAGTCGAGCAGGCGGCGTTCGCGCGGCGCGACGAACAGCAGCGCCTCACCGCTGCGCCCGGCGCGGCCGGTGCGGCCGATGCGGTGCACGTAGGACTCGGTGTCGTGCGGGATGTCGTAGTTGACGACGTGCGAGATGCGCTCCACGTCGAGGCCGCGGGCGGCGACGTCGGTGGCGACGAGGATGTCGAGCGCGCCGGACTTCAGCTGTCCGATGGTGCGCTCACGCTGCGCCTGCACGATGTCGCCGTTGATGGCGGCGGCGGAATACCCGCGGGCGCGCAGCTTCTCGGCCAGCTCCTCGGTGGCCTGCTTGGTGCGCACGAAGATGATCATGGCCTCGAAGGGCTCGACCTCGAGGATGCGGGTCAGCGCGTCGAGCTTGCGCTGATAGGACACCTGCACCCAGCGCTGGGAGATGTTGGTGTTGGTGGCCGTCTTGGCCTTGACCGTGATCTCCACCGGGTCGTGCAGGTACTGCTTGGAGATCTTGCGGATGGCGGTCGGCATGGTCGCCGAGAACAGCGCCACCTGCTTGGACTCGGGCGTGTCGCGCAGGATGCGCTCCACGTCGTCCTGGAAGCCCATCTTCAGCATCTCGTCGGCCTCGTCGAGCACGAGGTACTGGAGTTGGGTCAGGTCCAGGGTGCCGCGTTCCAGATGGTCGATCACGCGACCGGGCGTGCCGACCACGACCTGCGCGCCGCGACGTAGCCCGGACAGCTGGACGGCGTAGTTCTGACCGCCGTAGATGGGCAGCACATGCAGGTCGGGCATGTGCGCGGAGTAGCGCTCGAACGCCTCGGCCACCTGGATGGCCAGTTCGCGGGTCGGGGCCAGGACCAGCGCCCGCGGCGATTTGCCGGAGACTTGCAGGCCCATGAGGATCGGAATCGCGAACGCGGCGGTCTTGCCGGTGCCGGTCTGCGCGAGCCCCACCACGTCCGCGCCGTCGAGCAGCGGCGGGATGGTCGCCGCCTGGATGGGCGACGGCGACTCGTAGCCGACATCGGCGATGGCCCGCAGAATGCGGTCATCGATGCCCAGATCGGCGAAGGACGGGCCGGTCGCGTCCCTCTCGTCGTCGATCGAAACGCTGTCGGCCGGTGAGGTGCTCATTGGCCGCAAGTTTACTGCTTGGCAGTGGTCGCCCCGACCATCGGGCCGACCGGGTGAGACCCAGGTAACCGAACGGTCGGCATCGCATACCCCGGTACCACCCGAATCCCCAGCCCCGGCAGCCGTTTCCACCACCACCCCGAATCCCCACCCCAGCCGCCCCGCCGACCCGCCGCACCCGAGCACACCGCAGCATCCACCACCCCGCCGCCCGCACCTCTCGCGGCAGCCCGCCACGACGCTCGGACACGCCCTGACATTCCACGCACTGCGGCCCGCGCGGCATCCGGCCACACCTCAGCCCGCACGTGACGAGGTGTCGGCCTGGCGGGCACCTCCACGGCGCTGAGTGCGATGTTGGCCCTCGCCGCCCGTCCACACCCAGACATCACGCCACACCGCAGCCTCTACACCACGGCATCCCGCAGCGCCTGCACGCCACAGCATCACGTCCGGCCGTCCGTAGACGCCGCGGTGTTTCACCGCCGCCGCGGACGCCCCGACGCGCCACCAATGCCGCGGGTGGGTTCAGCAGCGACCTTTCGGGGCGTCGAGCCGGTGTCGCGCGTATGTTCCCGGTGTCGCCGGACGCCGGAATCGGGTACTTCTGTGTGCATGAGCGCCTTCGCCCACGAACCGGCCACCGCCGTGCACCCGGCCGACGAATCCCCCGCCGGGACCACCGTGGATATCGCGGTGATCCAATTCGGACCCGGCACCGATGTCGAGGCCAATCTCGCGGCGCTGCGGGAGGAGGTGCGGGCGGCGGCGGAGCTGGGGGCCAAGCTCGTGGTCGCGCCCGAGTACTCCATGTACTCGGTGAAGCGGCTGGATGAGCGGGTGGTGGCGATAGCGGAGCCGCTGACCGGACCGTTCGTGAGCGGATTACGGGGTATCGCAGCGGAATTCGGGGTGCACCTGGTGGCGGGCGTGGCGGAGGCGCCGGGCGGTGACCTGCCTGCCGACCGCATCTTCAACACCCTGGTCGCCGCCACGCCCGCGGCGGGGTTCGCCGCGATCTACCGCAAGGTGCACCTCTATGACGCCTTCGGGTTCCGCGAGTCCGAGGTGGTGCTGCCCGGGCCGCTCGACCCGCCGCAGACCTTCACCGTCGACGGTGTGGTGTTCGGTATGCAAACCTGCTTCGACCTGCGTTTCCCCGAGGGCTGTCGACGCATCGCCGAAGCCGGGGCGCAGGTGCTGCTGCTGCCCGCGCAGTGGATTCCCGGACCGGGCAAGGTCGATCAGTGGACCACCCTGCTGCGCGCCCGCGCCATCGAGAACACCGTGTACGTGGCCGCCGCCGACCAGTGCGCGCCCAAGGGCGCGGGGTCCTCCATGATCGTCGACCCCACCGGCGGCGTGGTCGCCGAACTCGGCGAGCACGCGGGCATCGCCACGGCCCGCATCGACCTGGAATACCTGGAGAGCGTGCGCGCCACCAACCCGAGCCTGTCGCTGCGCAGATTCACCATCGGCACCGACTGAACCCGCATTCGCCACCGCCCCCGAATCCCGGGTGCCCGTCCCGCCTCGGCACACGGAGCCGCCCGCCCCCGCATGCCGACGACTCACCCGCCGAACCAGCCGACCTGCCCCCGCACCCGCCCCGGCCAACCGTGCCTGTCAAGCCCACAGACCAACCCAGCGGTCCGCGTCGCCGGTTCCCGAACCCGTGCCGGGTGCTCCCTTCGTCAATCTGCTCGATATGGGTACCCGCTGGGAGCCGTCGCCGACCGATGACGGCACTTCGCGGGCAACGGTGGCGACCATGGCGGGTGGTACGGGGGGCTTCGGGTCGCGCGGATTCGCGCCGACTACTCACGATCCGCGCCGCCCGCCGCGCTGACGGCACGGCACCCGGTCGATCGCTGCGCGGCATTCGGCTTACCCGGTGAGCCGGGCCCGCGTCGGCCCGAGCCGATTCCGTTCGGTCACCGGGAATCCTGCTGGTGGCGGGGAGCACGCCTAGACTGGGGGCGATGATCTATCCGGATCGAGTCGCCGCCGGTCGCGCGCTGGGTGGATCGCTTCGGCACCTGCGCGCGATGAATCCGCTGGTGCTGGGGCTGCCCCGGGGCGGGGTCCCGGTGGCCGCCGCCGTGCGCGACGAGATCGGCGGAGACCTCGATGTGCTGCTGGTCCGCAAGCTCGGGGTGCCGTGGCAGCCCGAGCTGGCCATGGGCGCGATCGGCGAGGACGGGGTGCGGGTTCTCAATGACGACGTGGTGCGGCACACCGGTGTCACCGACGCGCAGATCGCCGAGGTCGAGCGGGCCGAGCGCGCGGAACTGGAGCGCCGCCGTGAACTGCTGCGCGGCGCCGTTCCACCCCTGCCGTTGCGGGACCGGGTGGTCGTGATCGTCGACGACGGTATGGCGACCGGCGCCACGGTGGCCGTGGCCTGCGAGATCGCCGGACTGCACGGTCCACGCCGCCTGATCGTGGCCGTGCCGGTGTCGTCCGCCGAGGCGCTGCACCGCATCCGTGCCCGCGCCGACGACGTGGTCTGCCCGCTGGTGCCACGCCACCTCGGCGGGGTCGGCGGAGCCTACGAGGATTTCCATCAGCTCACCGACGAGGAGGTCGTGGAGTTGCTGCGCGGGCCGCGGCCGGGGAGGTGAGGATGGCCAGGATGCCCGGCGGAGGCCGCACGGTGACGGCGCTCAGTCGGCGGCGACCTCGGTGACACCGGTGCGGTGCCGCTGCGCCAGCTCCGCGTAGTAGGACGGATTGAGCTTGACCCAGCCTTCGGCGGCGGTACCCGCGATGGGCCGCTTGACCTGCGCGGGCGACCCGGCGGCGAGCACACCGTCGGGAATCTCGGTCCCCGGAGCGACCAGCGAGTGGGCGGCGATCATGGACCCCGCGCCGATCGTCGCCATATCCAGCACGGTGGTGCCGTTGCCGACAATGGATTCCGCTCCCACCGTCGCGCCGTGGAACACCACGCTGTGCGCGATGGTCGCGCCCGCCCCGATCTCCACGGTCACCTCCGGCGGGGCGTGCACGACCGCATTGTCCTGCACGTTCGCCCGCTCCCGCACGATGATCGGGCCGCAGTCCCCGCGCAGCACCGCGCCGTACCAAATGGAGGCTCCCGCCTCGACCCGCACATCACCGATGAGGCTCGCCGTGGGCGCGACGAAGGCGGTCGGATCGACCACCGGCCGCTTTCCCTCGAATTCGAAGAGTGGCACGTCGTACAAACTAACCCCCATCGCCAGTAAGCCGACCGCCCGGATCGAAAATCCCTGCGGTTCGCGGTGTTCGGAGCGCGGCACAGTCGAAGCGCGGGCGGCACAGTCGGAACGCGGGCCGCACCAGGGGGGCGCGATCCGCACCAGCAGGGCGCGGGCCACACCAGCAGGGCGCGGGCCACACCAGCAGGGCGCGGGTCCCGGTGCCGGTAGTGCAATCGCCCCCGGGTCCCACGAAGTACGGCACGGCGCCAATCCTTCCAGAGGCATTCACCATCGAGGGGGGACTGGTGGCGGGGCCTGCTCGCACGATGCCGCCACGGATTCCCGCTCGCGGCAAGCGCGGGGACGCGCGAGGTGCGACACGCCGACGTGGTGGGCGGGGTTGCGGCGTTGTGGGCGGGGCGGCCGCGGGGGTGAGGCGGGGCGGGGGGACGAGTCGTGTTGTCGCGCAACGTCGCCCGGGAGCGGTTGCCGACGGGGGATGGAAGGGGGCGGGGCGGGGGGTGAAACGGCCGCTACCTCGTAACACACCGGTCCGCTTCCACTTACTACGCTGTTGCGCGACTCGGCACGCAAGGGTGCGTGGACCGGGTGCGGGTGTCGGCGAGAAAGGCACAGGAGGGCCGCGCTTGATTCTGTTCGGTGATCGTGTCGTGTGCAGCACCGGTGACCTGGTGGAGGCGGCGCGCTGCGAGTTCGCGCTGCTGCGCGCGCTCGACGCCGAACTGGGGCTGCTGGGGCCGGTGGAGTACCGCGCACCGGGCGTCCTGCCGCGCCCGGCGGACGCCGAGCGCGAGCACCGCCTCGCGGACCTGCGCGATCGCTACGGCAGCGGCCTGGTGCGCATCCGCACGGAGTACGACCACCGGATGACGTTCGAGGGTGGTGGGCCGACGGCGGCGCTTCGCCATCCGGCGGCCGGGCATGCGGACCCGGGACGGATTGTCGCGGCGCTCGCCGCCGCGCACGAGGCCACCGTGGCGGCGCTGCGGGCGGATGCCGAGGTGGTCGCGCATCCGGTGCTGTTCGAGGGGGACTTCGCTGTCGGGTGCGACTTCCTGCTGCGCGACGGCGCTCCCGAAGCACACGACTATCTGACCGCCGGGGTCGCCAGCCGCCGAACGCGAATCGGCACCCTGCTGGAACATGCCGCCTGTGCGGATGCGTTGCAGCGCACCGGCTTCCGGCCCGCGCCGCATACCAGGCTCTGGCTCGGCGGGGCGGCGAGCACGCACACCCTGGCCGATATCGCCGTCGTGTACCGGGCGCGGCGGGCGCGGTTGACGTTGATCCTCGACGCCAAGCTGAACGAGTTGCTGCCGGTGCAGTGGGGCGATCGGCGGTTCCTCGCCTGCGGGCAGTGCACCACCTGCACGGCCGAATTGGAGGCGCGGCGGGATCTGCTGCTGGTGGCCGGGATGCGACCGGCGGTGCGGGCGCAGTTGCGGGATGCGGGCATCACGACGGTGGATCGGCTGGCCGCGTCGGACGGGGCGGTGACGGGGGTGCCCGCGCCCACCTTCACGGCGCTGCGCCGCCAGGCCGAACTCCAGTTGCACCGGGAGCATACGGGCCATCCGATCCACACCGTGCTGGATGCCGACGCGCTGGGTGGGCTGCCCGCACCCACCGCCGGTGACCTGTTCGTCTCGGTCACCGCGCCGGAGGCGGGGACCGCCACGGATCTGCTGGTGACCATCGGTTCCGGGGAACCGGAGAACATCTTCCGCACCTTCGTGATCCACGACCGCGCCGACGAGCCCCGCGGCCCCTACCCGGCCGACGATGCTGCGGCCCTGCTGGACTTCCTCGCGGAATGGCAGTGGAATCATCCCGGACTGCGCATCCACCACTACCGCGGCGGCCTGCGACCGCTGCTGGCCGGACTGGCCGACCAGCACCCGGACGGCGAGGACATCGTCGCCGCCCTGCTGCCCCTCCTGTTCGACCTCTACCCCATCGTGCGCGCGGCACTGCTGGTCGGCGAACGCTCCTACGGCCTGCACCATCTGCCCCCGAACCTCTTCGGCCCCAACGACTTCGACGACCTCCCCGAAACCACCCCCGGCCCACCGGAACCCGACCACCACCCACCGATCACCCACGGCCACCACCGCGCACACGCCGCGGTGGCCATGCTGGACCGCACCGTACTCACCGACGTCGGCGACACACGCGTCCTGACCACAGTGGACTCGGTGGACGCGACGCAGGTGGTTGCGACGTCGGCGAGCACGGCTACGACCGACACGGCAATCGCGACGACCGCAGACACGGCCGCCACGGCAACGGCGCCGACCGATACGGGTACCGCCGCATCGGAATCGGGAGCGGCGACGACATCGACCGCGGCCGCGCCGACCGGCATCGCGCGCGCCGACGCAGTGCACGCCGACGTCCCGCACACCCATGACGGACTCGTCGATGCGTCCCGGGTCGATGGGGTGGGGAGCGAAGTCGCTGGCACCGGGCGAATCGACCGTGCTGGGACCGGGCAAGCGGATGCGGTGGGGGCGGGGAGCGCGGCGCCGGAACTCTGCGAGGCCGATGCGGCATGGACCCAGCCGGTGCGCGCCGAATCCGGGGAAACCGGGTCTCGCCCGTATCGCGTGGTCGACGACTTCATGTCGGTCGCCGAACCGGCCGACTCGGTATGGGCGGAGGCGGCTTTCGCGGGTGCGGGGCTCACCGAGTCCCTGCTGCCCGCGGCGGCGCTGACCGAGCTGGAGCACGCCGCGCTCGCGCACCTCGATTCCGATTGCGCGGCCGCGGCGGATGGTGCGGGTGACTGGGTTGCCGTGGCGCGGCTGCGTGACTGGCTGCTGGAGTTGGCCGAGGGGTACGCCGTTCATCCTCGGGGGCGGCCCGATGAGATG
>NZ_JASCXP010000071.1:0-22280 GCF_030010695.1 Nocardia sp. CC201C | reverse complement strand
GTCCCCCCCGCCCCGGCCCCCCCGGCCCGGGGCGCGGTGGAGTCGCCCGCGTGGACCGCTAGTCGGCGGATTCCGCTTCGAGGAGGACAGTCACGTCGAGGGCCAATGGCAAGGACGGCGGAGGATCGAAGCCCTCCCGCAACTTCACGACCGCCATGAGTCTCTTCTGCTGACGCAGCAGACACACAACTTCGGAGCGCACCGATTCCGGCAGGTCGGCGAGAAATGCGCTCGCCTCGCAGCGTGAACAAGACTCGCCCAGCCGGTCGACGTTCCGCAGTGAGCGCTGGCCGCATACCGGGCACTTCCACTCCGTCAATGTGTTGCCCACTCGCGCATTGTGGCAGCTCGGACGCGCCCGCTCTACGTCGCCGGGCGGGCGCGGCGACGTAGCGCTATAGCGCGCGGAAGGTGAGGGGTTGTGGGGTGGGGAGGGCTGCCTGGTGGATGTAGCCTGCGCGGTTGAGGCGGCGGGCGCGGTAGAGGACGGCGCGGACTCGGGCGCCGATCTCGGGGGAGGGGAGTTCGGCGGCGGACCAGCGGACGACGTGGAAGCCCAAGGCGCGCAAGGACTCTTCGCGGCGCATGGCCGCTCGGCTCGCTGCCGCGTCGGTCGTCCCCGTGCGCGTCATACCCGTGTTCGTAGCGGCGGATGTGGGTGCGCGTCGGGGCGGGTGGTGCTGGTCGAAGAGGCCGATGACGCCGGTGTCGGGGAAGTAGAAGTCGACCTGGTCGACCAGGCGGCCGCCGGTGGTGAAGACCTCGCCGCGGGAGTACGGGACCGGGAGGCCGAGGTGCCGGAACAGGACGCGGCTGCGGGATTCGCCGATGCTGGCGCTGTGCGGGTCCAGGAATTCCGCCACTCGGTGCGCCTGGGTGCAGCCGTGGCGGCGCTTCGCCGTTCCGAGTTCCTCCTCCAGATCGAGCGCGCTGACCCCGAATCGGCGAGCGATGGCGTCACCGGCCACCACCGCGGCCTCGAACGGCAGCGTGCGCGCGAGATCGACGATGGTGCGCGCGGGCGTGGTCACCACCAGCGCGCCCAACTCCACCACCCGGTCCACCCGCGCGCAGTGCACCCGCACGTCGGTCCGCACCCGCCCGCCACCGCGCCGATTGCGCGTCACGCACACCCGCCCCAGCTCCGCCGTCGGAATCGGGGCCCCGTACAGCACCGCCGCCGACTGGTGGCTCACGATCGCCGCCACCGACAGTCCCGGCACGGCCGCCTCGATCAGCAGCCGATGTCGTTCGGCCGCACCGAGATCCGCGTATGTCGCCTGCTCGGCGTACACCCCGCGCCGCACCCGCCGCCACGTTCCACCCGCACACCGCCGCCGGATCTCGTCGTCATCGACCCCCGCCAGCAGCACCTCGGGCCGCCGATGCACCGGCCCGGCGCTCATGCGCCACGCCGACGGAGAGTACGGACGATCGCGGGGTGCAGGCGAGGCCGCCCCGGAACCCGCTGGTGCGCAGGCGCTCCCGGCACCCCACCGCCGCGCCGCCCGATCCGGCTTCCCGTATAACGCTTCATGGCTCGAACCTCCCGAGAATCGCACTGAACCGAGGTGGCTCCGCCGTCGCCGAGCCACCGTGGTGCTGAATCGAACCGACAACACCTCGACGCGATGCGGAACCGCAGCGGCCCGCACCGGCTCCGAACCGCTATGCCTTCCTTGGACGCGCCACACCGCGCCGAGGTTCCCCCGATCCCGGACCAGTTGTTTCCCGCACCGCGAGCAAGCTGCCGCTACCGCCACCGACGGTGTACGCGACCGGGTGTCAGGGGCATACGGATACTCGGCTGTAGCACCGATCAGTACGCAGCGCCGCCGGGACGTTCGCGGCCCGCGCGAGGTACGTGCATCGCAGAGGTCGCGGGCTCAGCCGGTTCGTTAGAACACCCAGAGGCGCAGGGTCAGGAAGCGCAGGGTGCCGACGCCGGCGGTGATGCCGAGGACCGCGGCGGCCTGGGCTGGGCCGCCCAGTTGCGGTGCCGTCCATTCGAGCAGGGCGATGGCTCCGGCGGTGATCGCCAGGCCGGTCAGGGCCAGCGCGCCGCCCTCGAGCTGCGCGGTGTGCCAGCGCACGCGTTCCGAGGCGTGGAAGGTGAGGCGGCGGTGCAGTTCGTTCGCCATGGCCGTGCTCACCACCGACCCGGCCAGGTTGGCCAGTTGCGCTCCACTGCCGTAGAGCGCCACGAACAGCAGCAGGTAGCCGATATTGCTGAGACCGCCGACCAGTGCGAACCGGATCAGCTGGGCGAAGGCGTGCTCACCGCGCAGGAAGGAGCCGAGCTGTCCGATCCAGTGCGCCCAGGTGCGCCGTAGGGCGAGGTAGCCGTCGGTGTAGACGGTAAGGACTTCTCCGGCGGGGATGATGGCCCGCTGCGGTAGATCCAGGACGGTCATTGTCTCTTCCGATCGAACTCGCCGAACCCGGGGCCGGTGGGCCAGGTGCGACTGCGCTGTCGGAGACAAATGTAGCATCAACCGGAGGGTTTTCCTCCACTTTAATCTGTGGCCTGCGAGACACTCTGTGCGCTAGGAAACAGTGACCGACACGCCGGAGTCGCACACAGTTGACAGCCGCCCCGCGGGGCACACTGGCCAGAAGCGGAGAGTGTCGCCGTGAGTCCGGCAGGAGAAGTGGGGTAGCAGTATGTACCGGGTATTCGAAGCACTCGACGAGCTCGTCGCCATCGTCGAAGAGGCGCGTGGGATTCCGCCCACCCGCAACTGCATCGTGCCCAGAGGCGAAGTGCTGGAACTGCTCGACGACGTGCGCGAGGCCCTGCCCGGCGAACTCGATGACGCCCAGGACGTGCTCGACCACCGCGACAAGATCGTCACCGATGCCCGCACGGCCGCCGACACCACCGTCACCACCGCCAACCAGCAGGCCGATCACACGGTCACCTCGGCGCGCGAGGAGGCCGACCGCATCCTGGCCGACGCCAAGGCGCACGCCGACCGCATGGTCGCCGAGGCCCGCGCGCACGCCGACCACCTGGTCAGCTCGGCGGAGCAGGAGGCCGAACGCACCGTGGCCGAGGGCAAGGCCGAGTTCGAGGCGGTCACCGGCCGCGCCCGCGTCGAGGCCGAGCGGATGACCGCGGCCGGACAGGCGTCCTACGACCGGTCGGTCGCCGACGGCAAGGCCGAGCAGGAGCGCCTGGTCTCGCAGACCGAGGTGGTGCGCGCCGCGCACGCGGAATCCGCGCGGCTCATCGACACCGCCCAGGCGGAGGCGGACCGGCTGCGCGAGGAATGCGACCAGTACGTCGACGGCAAGCTCGCGGACTTCGAGGACACGCTGAACAACGCGCTGCGCGTGGTCGGCAGGGGGCGCACCCAGGTGCGTACCGCGCCGAGCGTCCCGGATTACGCGGCGGACTTCCGGCGCTGACCGAGATCTGGGCACTGACTGGGATCTGGGCCCTGACTGGGATGTGAGCACCGAATGGGATTTGGGCGCGGACCGGCTCGTCCCGTATTGTTGAGTGGTTGCCCATTCCACACCGAGCGTGAGTGAGTTCGTGATGTCCGCCCAATCCGGTTCCAATCCGCGTCACCGTCGTCAGGCGACCGACGCGGGTTTCGTGCTGGACGTGCGCAGTCTCGGACGTGCTCCCGGATCGATGAAGCAGGTGCGCCGCACCGTCACCACCGACGCGAAGATCGGCCTCGAAATGGTCGGCATTCCCGCCGGTGCGCAGGTCGAGCTGGATCTGACCCTGCAGGCGGTATCCGAAGGCGTCCTGGTCACCGGCACGGTCTCCGCGCCGATCGAGGGCGAATGCTCGCGCTGCCTCGAACCGTTCACCGACGCGATCGAGTTGCGGCTCACCGAGCTGTTCGCCTACCCGGACAGCGCGACCGAGCAGACCACCGAGGAAGACGAGATCCACCGCCTGGTCGACGACCTGATCGACCTGGAACCGGTGGTCATCGATGCCGTCGGGCTGGAACTGCCGTTGCAGCCGCTGTGTGAGCCGGACTGCCCGGGCCTGTGCCCGGAATGCGGGGTTCGGATGGCGATTGCGGGTTCCGAACACGGTCATGAGATACTTGACCCTCGCTGGGCCAAGCTCGCGAGCCTCGCCGTGCAGAACGGTGCCGATGGCACCGGGGCAAACCAGTCAGCCGATTCAGATTCAGAGGAGAAGTAGTCGTGGCCGTTCCGAAGCGCCGGATGTCTCGTGCCAACACCCACTCGCGCCGGAGCCAGTGGAAGGCCACCGCGCCGACCCTGATCACCTGCCCGAACCGCGCCTGCGGCGAGAAGACCCTGCCGCACATCGCGTGCCCCAGCTGCGGCACCTACAAGGGCCGCCAGGTCACCGCTGCCGTCTGATTCCCGGACCTCCGGTAGCGCAACCGTGACCGCCAGCAAGGACGCGGCGGACGTACCCGCCGTAGGCGACTCAGCCGACCACACCAGCCTGCTCGAGGCGCTCGGCGTCGATGTGCGACCGGACCTGCTGCGCCTCGCGCTCACCCATCGCTCGTACGCGTACGAGAACGGCGGACTGCCGACCAACGAGCGACTGGAGTTCCTGGGCGATTCGGTGCTCGGGCTGAGCATCACCGAACGCCTGTATCTGGAACATCCGGACAAGTCCGAGGGTGAGCTGGCGAAGCTGCGCGCGAGCGTGGTCAATATGCACGCGCTCGCCGAAGTGGCGCGCGGGTTGGGCGAGGGCGGCCTCGGCCGTCACCTGCTGCTGGGCAAGGGCGAAGAGCTCACCGGCGGCCGGGACAAGCCGAGCATTCTCGCCGACGGTATGGAGTCGCTGCTGGGTGCGGTGCACCTGCAGCACGGCATCGATGTCGCGCGCAGCGTGGTGCTGCGCTTGTTCGCGGACCTGCTCGAGCGCGGCCCCCGCATGGGCGCCGGGCTGGACTGGAAGACCAGTCTGCAGGAGCTGACCGCGGAACGCGGTATCGGCGTGCCCAGTTACGAGATCACCTCGACCGGGCCCGACCACGACAAGGAGTTCACCGCCACGGCGGTGATCGGTGGTCGTGCCTACGGTCAGGGTGTGGGCCGCTCCAAGAAGGAAGCGGAGCAGAAGGCGGCCGGGGCCGCCTATCAGTCGCTGCACGCCGAGACCGTGGAGAACCCAGGGGCCTGATGCCCGAACTTCCCGAAGTCGAAGTCGTACGACGCGGCCTCGCCGAGCATGTGGCGGGCCGCGTCGTCGAATCCGTCACCGTCAAACATCCGCGCTCGGTGCGCAGGCATGTGCCCGGCGGCGACGATCTGGCCGCACGGCTGGCCGGTCTCCGCGTCGAGGCGGCGCAGCGCCGCGGCAAATTCCTGTGGCTCACCTTCGACGAGCCCGATACCGCGCTGGTCGTGCATCTGGGCATGAGCGGGCAGATGCTGGTGCAGCCCGCCGACGCGCCCCTCGAGAAGCACGCCCACATCATCGCCACCCTCGATTCCGGCAGCGAGCTGCGCTTCGTGGATCAACGCACCTTCGGCGGCTGGATGCTGGCCCCGCTGGTCGAGGTGGATGGCACGCCGCTGCCGGACGCGGTGGCGCATATCGCGCGCGATCCGGTCGACCCGCACTTCGATCCGGACGCGGTCGTGACGGTGTTGCGACGCAAACATTCCGAGATCAAGCGGGTACTGCTCGATCAGACGGTGGTCTCGGGTATCGGCAACATCTACGCCGACGAGGCGCTGTGGCGGGCCGGGATCCACGGCGAGCGCATTGCCGCCAAGCTCTCCGAGCCCGCCCTGCACGGTCTGCTCACCGAGGTGCGGGCGGTGATGGGCGAGGCGCTGCTCGCGGGCGGCACTTCCTTCGACGCGCTCTATGTGAACGTGAACGGTCAGTCCGGCTACTTCGAGCGCTCGCTCAACGCCTACGGCCGCGAGGACGAGCCGTGCCGCCGCTGCGGTGCCCCCATGGTGCGGGAGAAGTTCATGAACCGGTCCTCGTTCTCCTGCCCGCGCTGCCAGCGCCGACCCCGCCCCTGAACTGGGGGCTTGCCCTCCGGCCACCCGACGGCCTCGCCGCGATCACTTTCAGGCGCTACCGTTTTTCTATCGGCCGCACTGCGCGGCCATGGAGGACGAATGCGCAAACTGACCTACTACGTCGCGTCGACCATCGACGGGTTCATTGCCACCGAGGACGGCTCGGTCGATTTCTTCCCCGTGGGCGGTGACCACGGTTCGGCGATCGCCGCGCACTATCCGGAGACATTGCCGACCAAGGTGCGGGAGGCGCTGGGCATCGACAAGTCCGGCACCACCTTCGACACCGTCGTAATGGGCCGCAAGACACATGATTTCGGTGTCCGGACGGGCACCTCGAGCCCGTACGCGCATCTGCGCCAGTTCGTGGTGTCGGGTGCGCTGCCGGAGAGTCCGGATCCGGATGTGGAGCTCATCTCCGCGGATCCGCTGGGCCGGGTGCGAGAGCTCAAGCGGGAGAAGGGACTCGGCATCTGGCTGTGCGGCGGTGGGGAGCTCGCCCAGGCGCTGTTGCCGGAGATCGACCAGATCTTCCTGAAGCTGTACCCGATCGTGCTGGGGCGCGGCCGTCCGCTGTTCGGTTCCAGCGCACGGCTTCCCGACGCGGCCCGCTTCCGGGTGCTGACCAGCCGCGTGTTCGAGGACGGCGTGGCTTTTCTCAAGTACAGCCGGATTCGCTAGCGCGGCAGCGACTGTCGCCACCGAGACGGTCGTGCGACGCGATGCGCGCCCGCCTCGTGGACGGAGGCGGGCGCGCATCGGACGATATCGCCCCGGTGGCGGATATGTCAGAGGATGGCGACGGCGACCACGAGGCCGAGGGACAGGTGCGCGGCGGCCACCATCCAGGCGGCAGCCGTGTAGTCGGTGTTCTTCAGCATCGCACCGATGTCGATGCCGACCGCCAGCTCCAGCAGCCGCACCGAAACCACCTGCGCCACAATGCCGACCAAGCCGTACACGCCGGCGGTGACGAGGCCGTCGGAGAGCTTGCCCGCCGAGGCGTAGATGGCCAGCACCACGATGAGCGCCATGCTGATCATCCCGCTGGCGCTCACCAGCACCGCATTGGGCCGCCCCTCGGCGACCATGGCGCGCAGCGGACCCGGGGTGGTCAGATCCACGGCGAGGAAGCCGAGCACCATGAGCACCAGGCCGAGTACGGCGTAGCAGAGGATGGCCCCCACGCCACGGCCGAGCGTGCTCGCTTCCAGCGCGAGTGTGGCTGTCATCGATGTCCTCCAGGTAGGGGGTTGGTCAAAGCTTGCGCACCGGCGGGCTCGGTCACCGGTGTGGTCACTGCGGAATCCGGTGCGGTACGAAGGCCGCCCCATCATCGGTGATGAGCCCGGCGGTTTCCCGGATGCCGAGGCCGGCCGAGGTGTCGCCGACGATCCAGGCGCCCAGCACCGGCCGCATACCGTCGAATTCCGGCAGCGGGTCCAGCAACTGGTACACGAAACCCTCCGCGCCGTAGACGCCGCCGGTGGCGGCTTCCAAGCCCGCGCCGACGATGGTCATATTCGCGCCCTCGCGGCCGAGTTTCGGCTTGCGGATGTATTCGGTGAGTTCGTGCGGGTCGTCGAGGTAGGTGGGCAGCAGATTCGGGTGTCCGGGGTACATCTCCCACAGCACCGCGAGAATGGCCTTGTTGGACAGCAGCGTCTTCCACAGCGGTTCCAGCCACATGGTCTGCGGCAGGGAGCCCACCACGCGCTGCCCGAAGTCGTCGTCGAGCACCCACTCCCAGGGGTAGAGCTTGAAGACCGACTCGATGGGCGCTTCCGCCAGGTCGACGAAGCGCTCCAGTTCGGTATCCCAGCCGATCTCCTCGATGGGCAGTGCGACCGTGTCGAATCCGGCCTCGGCGGCCGTCTCCTGCATGTACGCGGTGGTGACGTTGTCCTCGCCGGTGGCGTCGGCGCTGGACCAGGTGAAGTGCAGTTCGCCGCCGGGCAGCGCGTCACGCAGTTCGCCCCAGCGCTCGACGAGCTTCTCGTGCAGGGAGTTCCACTGGTCGTCGTCGGGATGGGTGTCGGTGAGCCAGTGCCACTGCACGATCGCCGCCTCCAGCAGCGAGGTGGGTGTATCGGCGTTGTACTCCAGCAGTTTCGCCGGACCGCGACCGTCGTAGCGCAGGTCGAAGCGGCCGTAGACGTGCGGGTCGGCACGCTTCCAGGAATTGGCGATGGGTTCCCAACTCCACTGCGGCAGACCGAAATCGGCGAACCGCTCGGTGAGCACGACCTGTTCGACGGCGTGCAGGCACATGGTGTGCAGCACCTCGACCTGCGCCTCGAGGGCCAGGATCTCGTCCATGTCGAACTCGTAGTGCACCGACTCGTCCCAGTACGGGCGGGGCTGCCCGCTGGCGTCGCGACCCGGGGAGCCGTATACCAGCCCCTGCGCCGCGGTGATGTCCTTCCAGCCCGGGCGCGGGGTGCCGCGCAGTCGCCGCATTACGACCCGCCGCCGATCCGGGTGCCCAGCCCGCCGCGCTGAATGGTGGTGCCGCTCTTGGTCTTGATCTCCGCACCCTTGGGCTTCACCGTGGTGCCGCCCGACGGCGGTTTGCCGATGGTGTTCGTGCCGCCGTAGTAGTAGCGGTACTGGTTGCCCGCGAGAATGAAGACGCCGGTGCTGTTGCCGCCGCTGGAACGGGAGGCTTCCTCGCAGTACCGGTCGGGGACCACGATCTCCTCATTGTTCCTGGTGGCGGTGTAGGTCTCGCCATTGTTGCCGACGACGACCGTCTCACCCTTGTCGACGATGACGGTGCAGTAGGCGGTGACATCGGGTCCGGTGAGCGCGCTGTAGGCGAGGTAGCCGCCGCCGACCAGGCCAGCCACGCCCACCACGGCGACACCGCCGATGAGCAGCTTCTTGCGCTTCTTCTGCTTGGCCGCCTCGGCGTCGGCCGCGGCCCGGGCCTGCTCCTCGGCTCGCCGCCGGGCCTTCTCGCGCGCCCGCGCTTCGGCCACCGTGGGCGGGCGCGGCTGGGTGACTCCGGGTTCCTGGCGCTGCATGCTGCCGCGCGGCGGGGTCGGCAGGGCGACGGGGCGGTCGTCGTCGGCGGGGTTCGGTGGTCCGCCGGGATGTTCGTCAGTCACCGCTCGACTCCCAGGCCACCCCGCGCACTACCGCTCCTCGAATCCGTTCATTCCACCCTGTGCGGCGCCCCAGTCTTCCACAACGAGATCGACTCGGCCAGGTGTGTCACCGGCGCGCAGCAGCGTCAGAAGTGTCTCACAATTCCGCCGCGGCCCCTCGGCGATCACGTGCACCCGGCCGTCGCGGTGATTGCGGGCGTAACCGGTGAGCCCGAGCTCGAGCGCCCGCGACCGCGTCCACCACCGGAAGCCCACCCCCTGGACGAGTCCGTGCACCCAGGCGCTGAGCCGGACGGGGTCGGCGCTCATTCGTCGATGGTGAAGGACAGGTTGACCACGGTGCCCGCCTTCAGGGTGCGGCCCACGGTGCACACCTTGTCGATGGCGCGCTGCGCGGCGACCAGCAGCCGCTGCCGGGACTCCTCGTCGAGTTCGCTCATATCCAGTTCGAAGGATTCGTTCAGCTCGGGGTAGAGCTCGTTCTCGCGGTCGGCGTCGCCGGAGACGCGCACGGTGGCGTCGAAGTTGTCGCCGAGGCGGCGCGACAGGGTGAAATCGGTGCTGAGTCCGGTGCAGCCCGCCAGCGCGATCTTCAGCAGTTCACCGGGCGTGAACGCGCCGGGTACGCCCTGGGAGGCGATGAGCACCTCGCCGCCGCGATTGTTGCGGCCGGTGTAGGCGCGGGTGCCGGTGCGCTCCACCCACAGTTCGACCGGTTCGGCGGCCAGGGTGGGAGCGGCGGTCTGCGGTGCGGCGGTCTGTTCGGACATGACACGATCCTCCCATTGCTCGGTGGCGGGCCCGGCGGGACCCGTCCGGATATGCCGAACGTCGATCGGGTCGGCCGCATTCCGCCGCACCGGTCGGCTCAATCCCGCCAGCCGCTGGCGTCGAGCACGGTATCCCAGGTGAACGGCACCAGTTCCGGATGCCGCAGCCGCAGGATCTCGCCCGGCAGACTGCCCGGCGGGGCCTTGCGCGGATTCGCGATCACCTGTTTCGCGATGGACTCGGTGAGGGCGCGGGTGCCGCCGAGGCGCGGGTAGGCGGCGTGCACGGCATCGGCCAGGCCCGGCGGCAGATCATTCGGGCCGCCGCCCACGTCGATGCCGATACCGCTGACCGAGATCCAGATCTCGGCCGGGCGGCGGCGACGGTAGACGGGCGACGAACTCAGTCCCGTGGTGTGCGCGGCGATGGCGTCCCAGATGATGTCGACGCGCTCATCGGAGACGCCCTGGCCTTCCAGCCACCGCGCCGCGTAGTCCGCGCCGTCCATCTCGAATCGCTGTGTGCCATTGGCGCGTTCGGCCAGCCCGATATCGTGCAGGACGCAGATGAGGAACATGATCTCCTCGTCGTAGTCCCGGCCGGGGGTGAGTCCCTGGGCGGCGGCGAGCGCCCGCCCGAAGAAGAAGCCGCGCAGGCTGTGGTGGCACAAATGGGGCTCCAGCGCCTCGAACATCAGCTGGTTGGCGGCTTCGGCCAGCGGGGTCGCGGGGAGGGTGAGTGACATGAGCTACTCCTATTCCGCGCCGGGGCGCACGATCATGAGGACGACCACGACCGTCCACAGCAGGTTGTAGATTCCGGCGAGCATGCCGAGGGTGCGCAGGCGCTTCCCGTCGTCCGGGGCGTCGAGGGCTTGGCGCTGCATGGGGTGGATGACGACGGCGAGCAGGCCGCCCGCGGTGAAGGTGAGGGCCATGGCGAGGGTGATCCAGATCTCGCTCATCCGGCCCTGGACGGTGGCCAGGATGATGCCGACGATCGGCACGCTGAGGGCCAGTAGCGCGTAGGTGCCGGTGATCCGATGAAAAGCCTTGGCGACGGCCGGGTTTCGTTCGGGCGCGGGAGGTCCGGCCGCGGTGGCGGCGACGGGTGCGTAGCGCGGGAACAGGCTCGCGGCGACGGCCGAACCGCCGACGAAGATGATTCCGGCCAGCACGTGTATCGACAGCAGTGCCTTCTGCATGGCATCACTCCAACCTTCAGGGTGGCTGAAGCGTAGCAGTAGGCTTCAGTTAGGCTGAAGGTTGTGGGAAACGTCACCGCGGGCGGGGAAAGTGGCTGTCAGGAACCGCTTCCGGCCCGGAAGGCCGCCATCACCGCCTCGCCGATCCGGCGGCGGTCGGGGTCCGCCTCGGCTCCGAACAGGCGCTCGTCCACCTCGTCGACCACCTGCTGGGCCGCGCGCAGCAAGCGTCTGCCCTTCGCGGTGAGTTCGATGGTCGACGCCGATCCGGCGCGAGCCGTGCGATCGCGCACCAGTCCCGCGGCGACCATGGATTTCACCGCGGTGTGCACACTCTGCACGCTGATGCCGCCCATGCGCGCCAACTCGCTGAACGACGCCCCTGGAATGGCGGCGATATGGCCGAGGACCGCCAGGCGGGCGACGGTGAGGCTCAGCGGGGCCAGTGCCGCGCCGAGTTCGGCCTCGATGCGATGCGCCAAGGTCAGCACGATGATCGAGGTGCTGGCGGGTGGCGGTTCGGGCAGGCCGTTCTGGGTGGTCACCGGGATATTTTCGCGCACGCTCCGGCGCGGGGGTGGTTGCCGGGGCGCGCTGGCAGGTCGCGGTAGCCTTCAGTCTGGTTGAAGGTTGGCCCCGTGCGCGGCTACGCTGCGAGCCCATGGACGAATCTACTACTGCGCGTAGTAACTCTGGCGGCTCCGGCCGTTTGCCGCGACGCACGCTCCTCGGCTCGGCACTGATGGCGGCGGGTGCGGCGAGCGCCGGGATCGTGGCGGGCCGGGTGAGCGCGCCGGAGCGCTCGGCGGACCCATCCGTCGAACCGTTCCACGGACCGCATCAGGCCGGTATCGAGACTGTCGTACAGTCGCACGCGCTCTTCCTGGCCTGCGATGTCGCGCGCCCGGATCGCGGGGTGTTGCGCGAGCTGCTGGCCGCCTGCACGGAGACCGCGGTCGCGCTCACCGCGGGTGAGCGGGTGCCGGATACCGCCGACACCGATCCGGGCTTCAGCAATCACACCGATTTCGCCAGTGGGCTCGATCCCGCCCGCCTGACCGTGACCTTCGGCCTCGGTCCGTCGCTCTTCGACGACCGTTTCGGTCTGGCCGACCGCCGCCCCGAACACCTGCGGCAGCTGCCCGAATTTCCCGGCGACGCACTGAATCCCGCCTGGTGCGGCGGCGACGTCCTGGTACAGATCTGCGCCGACGACGCCCAGGTGGTGAGCCATGCCTTCCGGTCGCTGCGGGCGCGGCTGCCGGGCCTGGGACGGATGCGCTGGACCCAGCACGGCTTCCTGAGCCGTCCGAAGGACGGCGGCACCCCGCGAAATATGTTCGGCCACAAGGACGGCACCGCCAACCCCCGCCCCGGCACCCCGGAGTTCGCGCGCACGGTCTGGGTGGACGGCTCCGCCGAACCCGCGTGGTTCCACGGCGGCAGCTATCTGGTGTTCCGCAAGATCCGCATGAAGACCGCCGACTGGGACATGTTGGCGCTGGCCGAGCAGGATCGCATCGTGGGACGTCGGCGCGGTGACGGCGCGCCGCTCGGCGGCACCGGGGAATTCGATCCGGTGGACCTCGACGCCCGCTCCGCCGACGGCGAGCTGATCATCCCGGCCGACTCCCATATCCGCCTGGTCCACGACATCCCGATGTTCCGCCGCGGCTACAGCTACGACTACGGCACCCTCGTCGCGAACGCGGGCGGTGAGCCGGAACCGGTCGCTCCGCACAGTCACCCCGCCGGCACCGATCCGAACCACACCCACGGCGGGCACGGCTCCCTGGATGCCGGACTGCTGTTCGTGGCCTACATGAACAACCCACCGGCACAGTTCATCCGGGCGCAGCGGGCACTCGCCGCGTCCGATCGGATGAACGCGGTCATCCAGCACACCGGTAGCGCCCTCTTCGCCGTACCGCCCGGCGTGGCACCCGGTGCGCCGGTCGCCGCCGGGCTGGGCTTGGACTAGCTCGCCAGCGACGAAACCAGTTCGGGTGTCAGGTCTTTCAGACCGTCGGCGACGTAGGCGGCAAGGTTCAGGGCGTCCTCGGCCGGTGGGTAGCGTGGGTGGGGGACGGCGATCACCGTGAGTCCGGCGGCGTGGGCGGAGCGCAGGCCGTTGCTGGAATCCTCGATGGCCGCGCCGGATTCGGGGGTGATGCCGAGCCGGGCCACCGCCGCCAGATAGCCGTCCGGGGCGGGCTTGCCGCGCGAGACCTCCTCGGTGGAGACGGTGGCCCGGAACAGCCGGGTCACCCCCATGTGGTCGAGGGCGACGTCGATGAGCCGTCGCGGCGACGAACTGGCCAGGCCGAGGATGAAATGCTCGCCCATGCCGCGCACCGTCTCCACCGCGTGCGGCATGAGTGGCAGGTGGTCGGCGTAGCGGTCGCTCATGCGGTCGATGACGTCCGCGGCCACCTGTTCGGGCGTGCGCCGCCCATCCAGCAGGTCGGTGCTCAGGTATGCGGCCCACTCGGCGGTGCTCATGCCCATGAGCCGGTCCTGGGTGTCGGACAGCCAGCGGCCGCCCAGCTCGTCGATATAGCCGCGCCGGACCTCCTCCCAGATGGGCTCGGTGTCGAGCAGTACGCCGTCCATGTCGAACACGATCGCCTGGAATGACATGGCCCCATCGTGCGCCATCCCGGCCTCACGCCTGGAACCGGTACCCCATGCCCGCCTCGGTCAGCAGATGTTTGGGCTGCGACGGGTCGTCCTCGAGTTTGCGCCGCAACTGCGCGAGATAGACCCGCAGATAATGGGTTTCGGTCGCGTACGAGGGACCCCACACCTCGCGCAGCAGCTCCCGCCGCCCCACCAGCTTGCCGCGATTGCGCACCAGCATCTCCAGCATCCCCCATTCGGTGGGGGTGAGATGCACATCCTTGCCGTGCCGGGTCACCTTCTTCATGGCCAGATCGACCGTGAAGGAGGCGGTTTCCACCACCGGCTCGGCATTGTCGCCGGAGGTCGCGGCCCGGCGCACGGCCGCGCGCAGCCGGGCCAGCAGTTCGTCCATGCCGAACGGCTTGGTGACGTAGTCGTCCGCGCCCGCGTCCAGCGCCTCCACCTTGTCGGAGGAGTCCGTGCGCGCCGACAGCACGATCACGGGTGCGGTGGACCAGCCGCGCAACCCGCCGAGCACCTCGATGCCGTCCATATCCGGCAACCCCAGGTCCAGCACCACCACGTCGGGATGTTTCTCCGCGGCCGCGCGCAGCGCGGCCGCCCCGTTCGCGGCGGTGATCACCTCGTAGCCGCGCACCGACAGGTTGATGCGCAGCGCCCGCAGAATCTGCGGTTCGTCGTCGACCACGAGGACCCTGGTCGGCGCAGTCGCCGATGTCGTCACCCGATCTCCTGTTCTGTAGCCGTACCCGCCGGGGATTCCGTCTCGGTGGAGTCTTCGGAGTCACCACCACCCGCGGGTAGGTCGATCACCATCGTCAATCCGCCGCCCGGGGTCGGTTCCGCGTGCACGGTGCCGCCCATGGCGTCCACGAAACCGCGCACCACCGACAATCCCAGCCCCACTCCGGTGGAGTTGTCCCGGTCGCCGAGCCGCTGGAACGGTTCGAACAGCTGGTCCTCCATCCCGGTGGGCACGCCCGGCCCGGTGTCGACCACGGTGAGCGACACCCGGTCACCGGTCTGCTCGGCGGTCACCCGCACGGGCGCGTCGGCGGGGGAGTACCGCACCGCGTTGTCGATCAGATTGGCCAGCACCCGTTCCAACAGCCCGCTGTCGGCGCGGACCGAGATACCGTCGACCGCCACCCGCACCCGGTCGCGGGCCGTCCGCCGCAGACCCCGGGTGCCCATGCCGAGCAGCGCCCGGTGCACCACCTCATCCAGGTATACCCGCCGCATCCGCGGTCGCACGACACCTACCATGAGCCGCGACGAATCCAGCAGATTGCCCACCAGCGCGGTGAGCTGATCCACCGATTCCTCGATGGTCTCCAGCAGTTCGGCGGTGTCCTCGGGGGAGAACTCCACATCGTCGCTGCGCAGGCTCGACACCGACGCCTTGGCGGCGGCCAGGGGGGTGCGCAGATCATGGCTCACCGCCGACAGCAGCGCGCGACGCAGCTTGTCGGCCGCCAGCAGCGCCTGCGCGGCGCTGGCCTCCTCCCGCAGCTGTCGCTGATTCACCAGTCCGGCGGCCTGATTCGCGACCGCGCCGAGTACCAGTCGGTCGGCGGAGGTGATCCGGGGGCCGCGCAGCAGCAGCCGGTGGCGGCCGTCGCCCGCCTCGATGGCGGTATCGGCGTCCGGAACCCGTTGCGGCGCATCCGCACCCACGCTCGCCACCACACCGTCGGCGGCGACGAAGCTGACCGCGTGCTGCCGGTAGGTCTCGCGGGCGCGTTCCAGCAGCGCGGGCAGATCCGCGCCGTGCAGCACCGCGCCCGCGAACAGCGTGAGCAGTTCGGCCTGCCGGGATGCCTTGCGCGCCTCGCGGGTTCGCTGCGCCGCCACGTCCACCAGCGCCGCCACCGCGACCGCGACCAGCAGCAGCACCACGATGGTGAGGAGATTGTCGAGTTCGGAGATGGTCCAGCTGTGCCGCGGCGAGGTGAGGTACCAGTTCAGCAGCAGGCCCGACAGCAGCGCGGACAGCGCTGCCGGAGCCACGCCGCCGAACAGCGCGACCGCGATCACCCCGATGAAGAACAGCGCGCTCTCGCCGCCGAGATCCAGAAACCGGTCCAGCCACAGCACATTCACCAGGCAGATGAGCGTGGGCACCAGCAGCGCCGCCACCCAGGAGGTGAGGGCGCGGTCGCGCGGGGACAGCGCCGACCACCGGACGCCGCGCCGGGACTCCTCGTGCGTCACCATGTGCACGTCGATGCTGCCGGACTGCTGCACCACGGCCGCCCCGATGCCCTCGTCGAAGGTGCGTGCCCACCGCGACCGCCGGGAGGTGCCAAGCACCAGCTGGGTCGCGTTCACCTGGCGCGCGAAATCCAGCAGGGCGGTGGGCACCTCGTCCCCGGCGACGGTGTGCAGCGAGGCGTCGAGACCGGTGGCCAGCTCCCGCAGCCGCGCCAACCGCTGCGCCGACACCCCCGCCAGCCCGTCGCCGCGCACCACGTGCACGACGATCAGTTCGGCGCTGGACTTGGTGGCGATGCGGCTGGCGCGCCGCACGATGGTCTCCGACTCCGGTCCACCGGTCACCGCCACCACGACGCGTTCGCGCGCCTCCCAGGTGTCGGTGATGCGGTGGTCGGCACGGTATTTCGCGAGCGCGGCGTCCACCTGATCGGCCAGCCACAGCAGTGCCAGCTCCCGCAGCGCGGTCAGGTTGCCGGGGCGGAAGTAGTTGCGCAGCGCGGCGTCCACCTGGCTCGCGGCGTACACATTTCCGTGGGAGAGCCTGCGCCGCAACGCTTCCGGCGTGATGTCCACCAGCTCGACCTGATCGGCCCCGCGCACCACCCAGTCGGGCACGGTCTCCCGCTGCACCACCCCGGTGATCCGCTCGACGACATCGTTGAGGCCCTCCAGATGCTGCACGTTCACCGTCGAGATCACATCGATCCCGGCATCGAGCAGTTCGTGCACATCCTGCCAGCGCTTCTCGTTGCCGCTTCCCGGCACGTTGGTGTGCGCCAGCTCGTCCACCAGCACCACCGCCGGAGCCCGCCGCAACACCGCCGCCACATCCAGCTCCGGCATCGTGGTGCCCCGGTACTCGACCAGCCGAGGCGGAATCCGCTCGATCCCCGCCAACAGCTCGGCGGTCTTCTCGCGCCCGTGCGTCTCGACCACCGCCGCCACCACATCGCGCCCACGCGCCAGTCGCCGATGCGCCTCCGCCAACATCGAATACGTCTTGCCGACCCCCGGGGCCGCCCCCAGGTAAATCCGCAGTTGCCCGCGTTTCACTGCCTCATCATCGCGCGTGGGTCGCGGCGCGGGACGCGCGCCACCCGCACGCGCCGCGCCGCGGTCGCTCCGGCGAGGACGCGCAGGCACAGGGCCGCCGTGAGGAAGCCGAAGACCACCAGCAGGGTGCACGCCATGTCGGGCACTGACATCTCCTTGTGTAGGTGCGCGGGTCTCGCGCGTTCGGGTCTCACACTGTTTACCGCCGCGAATATCGATCGGCCGGAGATTAGCGGTTTCTTGACGCGAAGTGCGGGTGCGTTGACGATTTTCGACGACACGCGGCGAGTTTGCTGTCAACGACTCGTCAAAGCGGCGGGCCGGGGCGCTAAGGAAGCGTCAAGAGCATCGAAATCCGGCCGAGCGGGCGCTTGACTCACTCCGGCGCATCCACGGATGCGCTCGTGAGGAGAGAGGTTCGGATATATGTCCATCGTGGTGTTCACGGTGTTGACCGTCGCGGTCTTCGCCCTGCTCGGCCTGATCCAGCGGGGGGTGGAGCGGCTGTGACCCAGAACGTCGTCGGTCTGGTCCTGGCCTTCGGCATCGCCGTCTATCTGATTGCGGCGCTGCTGTTTCCGGAGAGGTTCTGAGTGAACACGACTACCGCGGGGATCGCCTTCCTGGCGTCCCTGGTGCTGGCGTTGGCCCTCGTCCATGCGCCGCTGGGCGACTACATGTACCGGGTGTACAGCGGTACCCGGCACTCCCGCGTGGAGCGCCGCATCTACCGGCTCATCGGGGTGCACCCCGAGGTCGAGCACAGCTGGGGCGTGTACGCCCGCAGCGTGCTCGCCTTCTCGGCCATCAGCGTGCTCTTCCTGTTCTTCCTGCAACTGCTCCAGGGCAGGCTGCCGCTGCGTCTCGGCGAGCAGGGCACCGAGGTGACCGCCGCACTGGCCTGGAACACCGCGGTCAGTTTCGTCACCAATACCAACTGGCAGAACTACGGCGGCGAATCCACCTACGGGCATCTGGTGCAGATGGGCGGCCTGGCGGTGCAGAACTTCGTCTCCGCCGCGGTCGGCATCTCGGTGGCCATGGCCTTGGTCCGCGGATTCGCTCGCCGGCACACCGGCGAGCTGGGCAACTTCTGGGTGGATCTGGTGAGGGGAACCATCCGGATTCTGCTGCCGATCTCGTTCGTGGCGGCGCTGGTCCTGGTGATCGGCGGAGCCGTGCAGAACTTCCACGTGCACGACCAGGTGGCGAATACCGTTGCGGGAGGGCGGCAGACGCTGCCCGGCGGCCCGGTCGCCAGCCAGGAGGCCATCAAGAACCTGGGCACCAATGGCGGCGGCTTCTACAACGTCAACTCGGCCCACCCGTTCGAGAATCCGACGACCTGGACCAACTGGGTGGAGATCTTCCTGCTGCTGGTGATCAGCTTCTCGCTGCCGCGCACCTTCGGGCGCATGGTCGGTAGCCGGAAGCAGGGCTTCGCCATCGCGGGCGTCATGAGCACCATCGCCATGGTCAGCTGGTCGCTGACGCTGTTCTTCCAGCTGCGGCACCACGGTACGGTGCCATCGGCCGTCGGCGCGTCCCTGGAGGGCGTGGAACAGCGCTTCGGCGTGGCGAACTCGGCCGTCTTCGCGGCCTCCACCACGCTGACCTCGACCGGGTCGGTGGACTCGTTCCACGACTCCTACACCAGCCTGGGCGGTCTCATGCTGCTGTTCAACATGCAGCTCGGCGAGGTCGCGCCCGGCGGCGTCGGCTCCGGGCTGTACGGCATGCTGATCCTCGCGGTGATCACCGTCTTCGTGGCCGGGCTGATGGTGGGGCGCACCCCGGAGTATCTGGGCAAGAAGATCACTCCGCGTGAGATCAAGTTGGCCGCGGCCTATTTCCTGGTTTCGCCGCTGCTGGTGCTCGTCGGCACCGCGCTCGCCATGGCCATGCCGGGCCAACGCGCGAGCATGCTCAACTCCGGTCCGCACGGACTGTCGGAGGTGTTGTACGCCTTCACCTCCGCGGCCAACAACAACGGCTCGGCCTTCGCCGGACTGACCGGCGACACCGCGTGGTTCAACACCGCGCTCGGCCTGGCCATGGCCTGCGGCCGTTTCCTACCCATGATTCTCGTTCTCGCCCTGGCCGGTTCGCTGGCCCGGCAGGGGCAGACGCCGGAGTCGATCGGCACGCTCCCGACCCATCGGCCGCAGTTCGTCGGCATGGTCGTCGGCGTGACCGTCATCCTGGTCGCCCTGACGTTCCTGCCCGCGCTGGCGCTCGGGCCGCTCGCCGAAGGAATCCACTGATATGACTGCTCCTAGCATCGAACACACCTCGGCCGAGCAGCCGAGCAGGGGGCGGGCGCGGCGGGGGCTGTTCGACCCCGAGCTACTGCTGAGGTCGTTGCCGGACGCCTTCCGCAAGCTCGACCCGCGCACCCTGTGGCGCAACCCCGTCATGCTGATCGTGGAGATCGGCGCGGTCTGGGCCATCGTGCTGGCGGTGGCCGATCCGAGCTTCTTCGGCTGGGCCATCGTGCTCTGGCTGTGGGCCACGGTGCTTTTCGCGAATCTGGCCGAGGCCGTCGCCGAGGGGCGGGGCAAGGCGCAGGCCGACACGCTGCGCAAGGCCAAGACCGACACCGTGGCACGGCGGCTGATCGACTGGTCACCCGGTGCGCACGTCATCCAGGAGCAGGTCGCGGCCCCGGAGTTGCGGCGCGGCGACCACGTCGTGGTCGAGGCGGGGCAGGTGATTCCGGGTGACGGCGATGTGGTGGAAGGCATCGCCTCGGTGGACGAATCGGCCATCACCGGGGAGTCCGCGCCGGTGATCCGGGAATCCGGCGGGGACCGCTCGGCGGTGACCGGCGGCACGACGGTGTTGTCGGACCGCATCGTCGTGCGGATCACCCAGGAACCGGGCGGCTCGTTCATCGACAAGATGATCGCGCTGGTCGAGGGCGCGAGTCGGCAGAAGACGCCGAACGAGATCGCGCTGAACATCCTGCTCGCCGCGCTGACCGTCATCTTCGTGTTCGCGGTGGTGACATTGCAGCCGCTGGCGATCTACGCCAAGGCCGACAATCCGGGGGTGCCCGACAGCCTGGCGCTGACCGGCGACGGGATCACCGGCATCGTGCTGGTGTCGCTGCTGGTGTGCCTGATTCCCACCACGATCGGCGCGCTGCTGTCGGCCATCGGCATCGCGGGGATGGACCGCCTGGTGCAGCGCAATGTGCTGGCCATGTCCGGCCGTGCCGTGGAGGCCGCCGGGGATGTGAACACGCTGCTGCTGGACAAGACCGGCACCATTACGCTGGGCAACCGGCAGGCATCGGAGTTCGTGCCCATGCCGGGCGTGACACCCGACGAGATGGCCGACGCCGCACAGCTTTCCAGCCTCGCCGACGAAACGCCCGAAGGCCGCTCCATCGTCGTGTACGCGAAGCAGGCGTACAACAAGCGCGAGCGGCACGCGGGTGAGCTGACCGGGGCGACCTGGGTGGAGTTCACCGCCCAGACCCGCATGTCGGGCGTGGACCTGCACGACGGGCACCAGCTGCGCAAGGGCGCGGCCAGCGCCGTCACCGAATGGGTGCGCGTCAACGGCGGCGAGGTGCCCGATGTGGTCGGTCGGACCGTGGACGGCATCTCCGCCTCCGGCGGCACCCCGCTGGTGGTCGCGGAGATCCAGAACGGCGTGGCCCGGCTGCTCGGCGTCATCCATCTCAAGGATGTCGTCAAGGCAGGCATGCGCGAGCGCTTCGACGAGATGCGCCGCATGGGCATCCGCACCGTCATGATCACCGGTGACAATCCCTTGACCGCCAAGGCCATTGCCGAGGAGGCGGGCGTGGACGACTTCCTCGCCGAGGCCACCCCCGAGGACAAACTCGCACTCATCACCTCCGAGCAGGCCGGTGGCCGCCTGGTCGCCATGACCGGTGACGGCACCAATGACGCGCCCGCCCTGGCCCAGGCCGATGTGGGCGTCGCCATGAACACCGGCACCTCCGCGGCCAAGGAAGCCGGGAACATGGTCGATCTGGATTCGGATCCGACCAAGCTCATCGAGATCGTGGAGATCGGCAAACAGCTGCTCATCACCCGCGGCGCGCTCACCACGTTCTCCATCGCCAATGACATCGCCAAGTACTTCGCCATCATTCCGGCGCTGTTCGTGGCGCTGTACCCCGGACTGGACGCGCTCAACATCATGCGGCTGGCCAGCCCGCAGTCGGCGATCCTGTCCGCGGTCGTATTCAACGCCGTCGTCATCGTGGCGCTGATCCCGCTGGCGCTGCGGGGTGTGGCCTATCGACCGGCCGCGGCGTCGAAGCTGTTGAGCCGCAATCTCGCGGTGTACGGCGTCGGCGGCATCATCGCGCCGTTCCTCGGCATCAAACTCATCGACCTCGTGGTCCGATACCTCCCCGGGATGTCCTGATATGCGTACGTCAACCTGGATTCGGCAACATCTCGCGGCGCTGCGCGCGCTGCTGGTGCTCACCGTGATCACCGGAATCGTTTATCCCGTCGCGGTTTTCGCGGTGGCGCAGCTGCCCGGCCTGCGCGACAACGCCGATGGCTCGCTGCTCGAGCGGGACGGAGGCGTGGTGGGCTCCCGCCTGATCGGGCAGTCCTTCACCGATGCCGACGGCAACGCTCTGGCGCAGTACTTCCAGAGCCGCCCGTCGGTGGCCGGCGACGGCTACGATCCCCTGTCGACCTCGGCGAGCAATCTCGGCCCGGAGGACATCGTCGACACCGTCGACACCACCAGCCTGCTCACCGAGGTGTGCACGCGCAGTAAGGAAGTCGGCGCGCGCGAGGGTGTGGACGGGCGACGTGCCTACTGCACCCCGGCCGGGGTCGGCGCGGTGCTGTCGGTCATCGGCCCGCGCTCGGCCGACGGTACGGTCGAGCATCCCACCACGGTGGTCAGTGTCAACGAACTCTGCCCGGCCACACCGTTTCTCGCCACGTATCGGGGCGTGACGGTGGAGTGCGCGGTGGCGGGGGAGGACTACTCGATCGGCCGTCTCGTGCCGATCGCGGGTGATGTCCCGGCCGTTCCGGCCGTGCCCGCCGACGCGGTCACCGCCAGTGGCAGCGGGCTGGACCCGCACATCTCCCCGGCGTACGCCGCGATTCAGGTCGCGCGGGTGGCCAGGGCGCGCGGTGTTTCCGCCGAGGAGGTCCGCGCACTGGTGGCGGCCCACACCAGCGGCCGGGATCTCGGCTTCCTGGGTGAGCCGAGGGTGAACGTGCTCGAACTGAACCTGGACCTGGACAGTCGATTCCCGCTGCGTGGCTGAGTCTTTC